>NZ_WSFU01000098.1 GCF_016820635.1 Anaeromonas gelatinilytica
TTTTTCATAAATTCATCGGCAAGGTGGACTTTTGAGCTTTGAAAAAATATGCTTCCCGAAAGTACCAACAACATTCTTTGATATTACTTTCGGGAGCAACAAGAAAATAGCATGTTAGAGAAGTTTTGCAATTAAAATATTCATAAGCAGGATATTAAGGAGCCGCCGACAAATACCAAAAACAAGATAGATAATCAACTAATCGAATGTAAGATTTTTTGAAAACAAAGCAAGATTAATCAAAAACAAAAAAGTATGTCATGCTATAATACTAATTGCAGGAGGTGAAGTTAGTGACGCACAGTAAGGAGATTCAAGCAGCAATAAATTACATTGAAATGAATTTATGCGAAGAATTATTTTTAGATGATATTGCCAATGTAGTAGGATTTTCAAAATTTTATTTTCACAGAACATTCCAAAAAGAAGTCGGAATGTCAATTTATGATTATATTAGGAAACGTAGACTCGCAAGTGCTGCATCTATTCTGCTTAACACAAGTGTTTCTATACTTGACATAGCCTTAAATTTTCGCTTTGAGTCACAAGAGGCTTTTACAAGAGCGTTTAAAAGTATCTATCAATTACCGCCAGGCAGATATAGAACAACTATTAGAAATTTAATTACAGGAGGAAACAAAATGAATGATAAAACACAGATCAAAGAATGGATTATTACTGGAACAACCCCCGAAAAATATGAAGTAAATATTGACCATAACACTTGTAATACGGGAACAAAATCAGCAACGATAAAATCCGTCGCTGATGTATTTGAAGTTGGAGAATATGCAACAGTTTAGTGCTAAAAACTTTTTGGGTAAGAGAGTTTGTTTTTCCGGTTTCGTAAAAACTCAAGATATAACTGGTAAAGGACAGGTGTGGCTGGACAATGTCAATTTTCAAGAAGTGAATTACAATACACCAACCACCGAATTTATTCCTAATGAAGTATTTCCAGATTACCCAAAAAATTTGTCTTTTGAGGAATGATATTTTCAACTTTATCAGTTTAATAATTATTTGCCGAAGATACATTGTTGATTGAGTATATAAATAACCATCATTTGGCCTCTGATATTTTGCAACAGACAATGTGGTTGATAAAATGCCGTCACTTTCTATTTCTTTGATATCATTTTCTGGAGCAACAAGAAAATAGCATATTAGAGAAGTTTTGCATTTAAAAGATTATAGACAAAAAAACAAAACACGCCCCACAAAAAGTATTTAGTGCGAATCAAAGGGAATCTACAACTTTAAAGAGAAAAAGCCAATCAGTTTATTGATAAATAAAGAGTAATTTCAAAGCATAGTTATCATAACTGTGCTTTTTAAAACTAAACTCACGATATTATAATGGATTTGCGATAAATACACGATTCCTAAACAATGTTGTTAGCTTTAATTTGACTTTTCTTTCTGTAAATCAAGTAGTACAGTGTAGCAGAAAGGCAAGCGACTATATGGCTGATTAGAACAGCAAGCCAAACTCCATCAAGACCTAAGAAAGATTTTGATAATATCCAAGCCAAGGGCATACGAACAACAAGATAATAAAACGTCATTAGCAGCATACCTACAGTAGGTTTTCCCATGCCATTAATGGTTCCTAGTAAACAGTTCGTAATCGTGTTGAATACATAACCTACACCAACAATCAGAAAATACATGGAAACTAATTCGGCCACACCAGAAGTATTCACAAATAATCTTGACAGCGGTTTCGCAAAGATAACTACTATAACTGATAACCCTAATACGATAGCACCCCCGTTGAAGATTGAACATTTTAGATATTCATTTGCCCTATCAGCACGTTTTCCTCCAATACATTGACCAATAATTGTTGTCATTACCATGTTAAACGCCATAGCTGGATAAAGAAGAATCGTTTCCAGTTTTCCGGTAATGCCGTAGCCAGCAATCGCTGTAACACTAAACCCACTGATAACTGCTGTTAGAAAACTGGTGCTGATGGCAGGGATGCTCTGTTGTACAATAGACGGCAAAGCATTTTTCACCATAGGTGGAATGAAATGAAAATCAATCATCGAGAAATGCAGAGAAAACATCTTCTTTCTGATCATATAAATAACCAAAATCAAAACAGAAATGCTTTCTGAAACAATCGTTGTGATTGCCGCTCCGTTAAATCCAATCCACCTGATGAATATGGGATTCAAAATACAATCCAAAATAGTACAAATCAAAATGGATATTGCTTGCAAAGATGTATTTCCGTAGCTCCGTAAAAGTGCGGCAAAATATAAATAGAGAAAGGTTGAAATATAACCAAGTAAATAGATTGCCAGATAATCATAGGCCATATCGAAAATTTCGGAACGTGTATTTAGCCAATTTAAAATTGTGGGTAATCCTAACTCTAATACAATCGTTAAAACAACGGAAAACAATAATGCTGAAACAAACGAAGTTGTAACCAAGCTATCCACTTGCTTTTTATCCCCAGCACCTATTTTTTGAGATAGGATAATGGAAAGACCGTTGGTTGCTCCCATTCCGATTGCAGTCAGCAGTAATATAACAGGCGTTGAAGAAGTTAAAGCGGCCATAGCCGTTTCGCCCAATAAATTGCCTACCCAAATACTGTCCATGATGTTGTAAGCCAGATTCAAAAACATAGCGGCCATCATCGGCAATGACATTTTAATAAAAGATTTTCTTGTGTTATCGTTAATAAAATCAATGTTTGAAATCATAATATTCTCCTTTTTTGAATGAACACCATTCATTTATAATTTGATTTTTAACCCTGCTCTCAAAAGCAGGGTTAAGGCTATACTTGCAAAATAAATTTTAGAAATTCTTTAATTCTTACTATCTTTTCTTTACTGTGTATTTGCTCGTTCAATAGGATTCCCAACTGTCCATATACAGCAAAGGAAGCTGCTGTTTCGGGATCGGGCAAATGTATCTCTCCATTTTCATTCGCTTTCCTGAATAGTTCTGCGACCACGGGAACCATAACTTCGCAGACTTTCATAGACAATTGGTCATGTATTCTCTTGCTGTTTTCATTGTGAAATAATTTATAGCTGATACTATCCTCTTTTTCAAAGTCAATATAAGAGGGCGTTTGCTCCAACTTTTGTTTCAGAGTCAGACTATCATCGCAAAGAATAAGCTTCATTTTATCTGCTAACCTTTGTGCGTATTCTTGTATTGAGCAGTCAAACAAAATTTCTTTTGATGGAAAATAGCGGTAGCACAGTCCTTGAGCAACTCCTATTTTATTCGCTATATCGGTCATAGATGTTTTTTTATATCCTTTTTCATAAAACAGAACCATAGCGGCATCTAATATTTCCTGCTTTCTCACTTCGGGTTCTTTTGTAATACGAGCCATTTTGTACCTCCAAATTTGATTATTTTGTTGCGGAAACAATAAATGAGGTATGGTTTACTTTCTGCCAAACAATATCATGAAAATATAAATCTGACATACTGCATATTTCACGTTCCGAATATATTTTGACATCTCACTCATTGCTAAATCGCATAAAAGCATTCATAATTACCCTGCTCTCGTTCCACAACCTAAATTCAGAACCACATGGTATTCAAGTGTTGACAACTTTTTTAATAAAGCAGGGTAAAGATTTCTTGCATGTTGTCCTTTTATATCTTCGTCATAAGTGACAGCTTGCTTATTAAAAGCAGCTTTTGACTTTTCTTTACTTTCCTCTTTCAAAGAATAGTGTAACACTACACAATCAAAATGTCAATGAGTGAATTTCATTCATTGATAAACAGAACATTACTTTTTATAACAAGCCACTTCACTTTTTCCTTACCTGTGGAATTGGAGCAAGTTCTGTCTGCAAAACGGATAAGCCCATAAGTCATGGTGGCTTATGCCCTGTCTTGCAAACGGATAGAAACAAACAAGAAGAACAGTAACCTACCAGAACAACAATTTATATAAACAGAGAAAGAAATAATTAAGGCTATATCAAAAAATATAAACGTCAATATAAAAATGTAAACTTTTGCTCATTTAAGAATGTAGGTTTTTATTCATTC
>NZ_WSFU01000058.1 GCF_016820635.1 Anaeromonas gelatinilytica
TAGTATTTTTTCATTATAAATTTTTAATTTCACTCAATAATCATAAGATTTTCAGTGGCCTCGGAAAATCCGAGGAGTTATTTTAAATAATTTTTTTTATATATTACACACTTTATATCATAATAGGTTATATTTTCAGGTAAAGCTTCTTTAATAGGCTTTAAATACTTGGAGCCCACTTTATCTATGACATTTAACACTTTATTTTCTATATCCGGGCTTACTATATGATTCCAATTAATATTTAGACCCTCTTCTTCACATTTGACAAAATGATTTAATATAGTATCTTTTTTCAAGTTTCTTATTTCAGATATTTTTTCTATACTATTACCTTTTTTATATAAATTATAGCTTTCAATATGAGTTTTCATTTTAATTTTAGTAGGATTCGTATTTTTATTTATTGATATTTCTATTATTGGTTTAGCATCATTTTTATTGATATATTTATTAATTAAATCTAAAAATATCTCTCCATAGTTTTCATATTTTTTATCCCCTACACCTTTAATTTTAAGAAATTCCTCTTTATTCCTAGGAAGATAAGTAGCCATTTCTTTTAGAGATGTATCTGGAAATATTATATAAGGAGGAATATTTTTTTCTAAAGCTAAATTTTTTCTTACTAATCTTAAATCTTCAAATAAATCTTTATAATAGTTATTAATATCTAAGGTATCCTCTTTAAATATATCTACAGGCATATATACTTTTTCTTGTCCTTTTAATACTTTTTTTGAAATAGGAGTTAAATTAACTATAGGAAATTTACTTTCCGTAAGAGATAGAAATCCCTGAGCTATTAACACTGCAATTATATCCTTTATGCCTTTTTCAGTATAATTATCCATTATTCCATAAGTGGATATTTTATCTAAATTAAAGTTCAGAACCTTTTTATTTTTAGAACCTTTTAGGACTTGAGCTACTATAGTTGTTCCAAAATTTTCATTCAATCTATATACACAGGAAAGTATTTTTTGAGATTCTATAGTCACATCTTTAAATTCTCTATCAATAGTGCAATTGCTACAATTATTACATTTATCTATTATATCAACTTCACCAAAATATTTTAATATTTTTCCTCTTAAACATTTATGACTATAACAATAATCTACTAGATATTGTAGGTTTTTATATGCAATTGAAGCTCTTTGAGGATTGGGATAACTTTCTCCAATAAGGAATTTTTGTTTCACTACATCTTGGGGAGAGAATAATAATATACATTCACTGTATTCACCATCTCTACCAGCTCTTCCAGCTTCTTGATAATAAGATTCCATACTTTGAGGAATATTATAGTGAATTACATATCTTACATTTGACTTATCTATACCCATTCCAAATGCATTAGTAGCTACCATTATGGGAGTTTCGTCGTATATGAAAGAATGTTGAGCATTTTCTCTATCTTCTTTATTCATACCTCCATGATATAGACTAGCTTCATAATTTTTATTCTGTAAAAAGCTACCTAAAGATTCTACTTCTTTTCTAGTAGAGCAGTATATAATACCTGACTCGTTACTTTGATTTTTTAGATAATTAAGTATAAAATTTCTTTTGTCTACGTTATTTTCCACTCGAAAGAATAAATTTTCTCTATCGAAACCTGTAATTATTTCTTTGGGATTAATAAGATTTAGAAGTTTTTTAATATCGTCTATTACTTCTTCAGTAGCTGTAGCCGTGTATGCACCTATGACTGGCCTGTTTTTTAAATTATTTATGAATTTAGGAATTTCTTTATAGCTTGGTCTAAAGTCATGTCCCCATTTACTAATGCAATGAGCTTCATCAATAGCTATAAAAGGTATATTTATATGTTTAATTAAATTTATAAAATTTTTATGATTAAGTCTTTCTGGTGCTATATATATAAGATTATATTTATCTTTTTTTATATTTTGTAGTCTTTCATTAAGTTGGAGTGAGGTTAAACTACTATTGATATAAGTAGCATAAATACCTATTTCTGTCAATGAATCTACTTGATCTTTCATCAGAGATATCAATGGTGATATTACTAAAGTAGTACCTTCAGTAATTAAAGAAGGTATTTGATAACATAAAGATTTACCTCCACTGGTAGGCATAATACCTAAAACATCTTTGTTTTCTAATATTCCTTTTATTAATTCTTCTTGCCCTTTTTTAAAATCATTATATCCAAAATATTCTTTTAGTACTTTTTTTATATTCATAATGTCCTCCAATCTTTATAATTATTTTATATTTTTGTATCAATTAATTCAATTAATTAATTAAAAAGTTTAGAGAAAAGGAAAATGGTTATATTATATAGAATAGATACTACATTATTTTATGATAAGGATGATTTTATGAATAGATCAAGAATACATTATAATGCCCCTGTGACTCTTACGTTTACATTTTTAGCTCTAGGTGTGTTGTTATTAGGAGAAGTATATGGAGATGCTTTTATAAATTATCTCTTTGTAAATTTCAGGACATCCTTAGCGGATCCTATGCAATATATAAGATTATTTAGTTATATATTGGGGCATGGAAGTTGGGAACATTTTTCAAGTAATTTCTTATTAATACTTTTATTAGGTCCAATGCTTGAAGAAAAATATGGCTCTAAAGAATTAATAAAGATGATATTAATTACTGCTTTTGTAACAGGAGTAATTAATATATTATTGTTTGATACTGGACTTATAGGGGCAAGTGGAATAGTTTTTATGCTGATTTTATTAAGCTCTTTTTCTAATGTTAAAAGGGGGCATATTCCTCTTACATTAGTAATTGTAGGAATACTATTTATAGGAAAAGAGTTGACTACTGCCGTAATGGTTAAAGATAATATATCTCAAATGGCTCATGTAGTTGGAGGAATATGTGGAGCTATATTAGGTGGTAATAGAGTTAATAGAATAAAAATAAAAAAAATTAAAAAACATCAAGGAAATTAGTAATGTATTTATGAAACAAGCTATATATATTAAAAAATATATAAGTCCTATTTTATAAAAATGGAGGAAGGGAAATTTGCTTTAAAGAATAAATTATAAAAGGATATTGGTTTCTATCTGCATATGATTACTAATTTAGTATTATACTTTATTTGTTTAGAATGTTCTGTATAGATACATTTTCAGAAAAGGTTATTGAAATAACATCAGGCATTTTCAAATTTTTCCAAAAACTAAAATCATAATTTTTATTATAGTAATTTAATATTAATGTTATTAAATTTCCATGAGTACTAAGCGCAATAGTTTTTCCCGTATAATTTCTTAATAAATGTTCTATTAAAGAGATTCCACGAGCTTGTGCTACAAAATTGGATTCCCCCCCAACAAAACTGAAATTGTAGTCATTCCAAAGTTTATTCATACAATAATCGAAGTCAGGTTGAAATTGATTAGAGATAACCCTTTCCTTTAGTCTTTCATCTATTTGAATATCTTTCTTTAATTCCAAAGAAAGAGGAGCTATAGTTTGAATACATCGTTTATAAGGACTAGAAATTATCACATCAAAATCTATATTTTTTAAAAAATCTAATTTAGATAAACTATCAACACCCTTATCAGATAAAGGTCGGTTATATTCATCAGTAGAGTAAGTAGAATGAGCATGTCGTATTAAAAATATCTTTGTAATCATATTTAAATCCTCCAAATACATACGTGTTTTATTTATAAAGATAGTATCATAAAAGGGACATAAGTGTCACTTTAAAAATATATAAAGTCTAGATATAATAAAATTAAATAAGTCATATTAATCTTATTTAAATATTTATTAACTAGGAGGATAATTTATGGTTATAGGAAAGAATATAAGAGACATAAGGAAAAAAAGGGATAGTTCAAAAAGATCTGTACAAAAATTTTTGTGGTAGGAGTCAGATATCAAGGATTAAAAATGGGCACTTCAATCCATCATTAGATATATTATTTCATATATAGAGTTAAGTGAATTAGTAAAAATAAATAGTGATAATGGGGGAGTAGATATTTATAATAATAGCATTTAATCTGATGTAATTATACTTTTTTAGGTGTATAAGAGGTTTTAGAAGGAAAAATATGCTTCAGATAGATGTTATTGAAGATTTAAGAGATGAAAGATTTACTATAGAAAATGATTGGAAAAATCCAATTTTTGCAAAGACATAACTATAAAAAAGATTGGAAATTAAAACAACTGGTTTTATGGGGAGGTGGGAATTGCATTCATTTTTAGACCTATCGGTTTTTTAACTTCTATTTATTCATGAATAAAGAAAATATTACAATTAATGGAAAAATAAATTTTTTACTGGAAATTTGGTGCGAAATCTCTGGATTTATATTATCTAAAGTTGTGATAAATAATATGAAAGTATATAATAAATGTATGAGACTAAGAAAAGGAAGGTATTTTATGTCTGAAGAAAATATTACTAGATTGAATATAAATGATAAGGAAATTATCCTTATAGGAACAGCTCATATATCTCAAAAAAGTGCTGAACAAGTGAAAGAAATAATAGAAGAAGAAAAACCCGATACTGTATGCATAGAATTGGATGAACAAAGATATAAGTCTATGACAGAAGGAAAAAAATGGCAAGAAACAGATATAATATCCGTAATAAAACAGAAGAAAGCTACATTATTATTGGCTAATTTAATGATGTCTTCTTTTCAAAAGAGAATGGCAAAACAATTCAATATAACTCCTGGGCAAGAAATGATACAAGCCATAAATTCTGCAAAGGAGATAGATGCTGAATTGGTGATGGCAGATAGAGATATACAGATAACTTTTCAAAGGATATGGAGAGGGATAAGTCTTTGGGGTAAAATGAAATTGATTACAGAATTGATATATAGTATGTTTGCTGATGAAGAAATATCGGAGGATGAATTAGAAAAATTAAAGAATGATGATATACTTATTACTATGTTAGATGAATTGAAAGATTCATTCCCAGAATTGAAGAAAACATTAATTGATGAAAGGGATAAATATCTTTCTCATAAAATTAAAAATGCTCAAGGAAATAAAATCGTTGCAGTATTAGGAGCAGGACATATACCAGGAATTAAAGAAGAGATTAAAGAGGAACAAAATATAAAAAAATTATCTTCATTACCACAAAAATCTAAAAAAACTAAGGGTATTCAATGGGTTATTCCAGCAATAATTATGGGAATAATACTTTTTACATTTTACAATAATAGAGATATGGCATTAAGTCAGGCTATTGGATGGATATTATGGAACGGTTCTTTATCTGCTATAGGAGCTGTTATAGCTCTAGCACATCCCCTGTCTATAGTGACAGCATTTTTAGTTGCTCCTATTAGTTCATTAAATCCGTTATTAGCTGCAGGATGGTTTGTAGGTATAGTAGAAACATTTTTAAGAAAGCCTAAAGTAGAAGATTTCGAGAATTTAGCAGGAGATATAAATAGTATAAAAGGATTTTGGAAAAACAAAATTACTCATATACTTTTAGTAGTAGTATTAGCTAATATAGGTAGTGTAGTAGGAACCGCTGTTGGGGGAGCAGAAGTACTTAGGATATTTTTGAAATTATTTTAATGGGGACGGTTCTCTGTCCCATTGTTCGCAAAATTCGACATAACCCATGTCTTTTATTGTCTTCCAATATCTTCTGTGACTATTAACCCTTGTATTTATCAATAGTCTAAAACTTTTATTAAATAAACTTTTCTAGACAATAAAAAAATAACTGGGTTAACCCAGTTTTAGTGTTGCATCAAGGTAAATATTTAAACTTAACAATAAGAAACACCCTAAAAACGAAA
>NZ_WSFU01000103.1 GCF_016820635.1 Anaeromonas gelatinilytica
TAATGTTTTTTGCATATATAACTTTTCGTTCAAATTTATTTCCTTAAAATATCTTTCTGAACTGTTTTTAAAAACTCCAAATGCACTATCTTTATCACCGTAAAATTTACCATCTTCAATTCTAATAGGATATGTGCTATCCGATAAAAACATAAACTTTAAATAATCTGGATTTTCCACCATAAACTTTACATATGCTTTTCCCATTTCAACGATTTGAAGTCTAGGTTCATCAGTATATAACTTAGTCACATCTAATAATGATATATAGAATTTCTCCCAAACAACTCTTACTATTTCATTGATAAGTTCATCTTTATCTTTAAAATGTCTATATGGTGCATTATGACTTACACCACACATACTTGCAACTTTTCTTAAGGAGAATCTTTCTATTCCTTCTTTATTTAACAGTAATAATCCATTATGTATAAGTTCCTGTTTTAAATCACCATGATGATATGTTTCTCTATCCACTGCTGCCTGCCTCCCTAAACTCATAATATATTTCAAATAAATTTCTTGATAAAAATTATATCATGAAATGTTGACACTGTAAACTTATTATTGTATAATTAAATTAATGTATACAGCGTCAACATAACTTGCAGTAGATATCTACTAGTAAAAAATGTCTTGAATAAAATAATAAATATTGGAGATGGTCTACATGAAAATCATAGTTTTAAATGGAAGTCCTAAAGGCGACATAAGCGTTACTATGCAGTATATAAAATATATTCAAAAAAAATTTAAACAGCATGAATTAAAAATAATCAATATTTCTCAAAGAATTAATCAGATAGAAAGGGATAAAACAGCTTTTCATAGTATAATTAGTGACGTTAAATCTAGTGATGGAATTATCTGGGCATTTCCTCTTTACGTATTTACTGTTCATTCAAATTATCAGAGATTTATAGAATTAATTTTTGAAAAAAATGTTGAATATGCTTTTAAAGAAAAATATACTTCAATTCTTGCTACATCCATTCACTTTTTTGACCATACTGCAGTCAATTACATGAATTCAATTTGTGATGATTTAAATATGAATTATATAGATTATTTTTCGTTACATATGTATGATTTAGAAAAGGAAGATATAAGAAAAAATCTATTGAAATTTGCCCAGAATTTTTTTAATGCAATAGAAAATAAAGTAATTACTTTAAAAAATTATAGTCCAATAAAATACTCTCCAATAAGATACATTCCTGAATTTACCCATGATAAAATAGATGTTTCAAATAAAAAAGTAATTATAGTAGCTGACTCTTTAGAAAATATTAATTTAAAAAACATGATAGATAAATTAAGAAACTCATTTTCCCAAACTATAGAATTAGTCAACCTTGAAAATATAAACATGAAAGGAAGCTGTTTAGGCTGTTTAAAATGTGGTTATAACTATGAGTGTATTTACACTGGTAAAGATGATTTTATTAACTTTTATAATAGTAAATTAAAAACTGTGGATATAATAGTTTTTGCTGGTACTATTAAATACAGACATTTATCTTCTACATGGAAAAGATTCTTTGACAGAGGGTTTTTTAATACCCACACTCCATCTCTTTTAGGTAAACAAATAGGATTTATAATATCTGGTGCTTTAAATCAAATACCTAATCTAAAGCAGATATTGGAATCCTATACTCAATGGCAAGGATCCAATTTGGTTGGTTTCATAACTGATGAATGTGATACTAGTATAGAAATCGACAAACAATTACATGCTTTCTCATACAACCTTATTAAACTATCAACTGTAAATTACAGTAAGCCTGCCACTTTTCTTGGTGTAGCAGGTATGAAGATATTTAGAGATGAAATATGGGGAAAGATACGATTTCCATTTATTGCTGATCATAAGGCTTATAAAGCACTTAATGTATATGACTTTCCACAAAAGAATTATAAATCTAGAATAATGAATTTTATATTAATACTAATGAGTAAGTTTCCTCTCATTAGAAAAGAAATTTACTCAAATAAAATGAAGTCTTCAATGATTGAACCCTTAAAAAAGATTGTAGAAGATAAAACTGTTTAGTGGTAATTCTATCCTACTATTGTACCTACGTTAAACATTTATGAAAAAAAGTTATGCTTTAATTATTCACCTGCAAAATATGAGAATAATTAAAGCATAACCCCTCTTACATAAATTGTACACCTTATATTTAATAATGACCTAACACTCCATTAATTTTTGATTTTTTCTCAAAATAACGAAATATTAAAAAGCTTAATACTATCCAGCCAATACTGCTTATTCCTAAGTATAACCATTTATAATAAGGTATTGATAATCCACTTATTGAGCTACGAGCAATATCTACTCCTAGATTCAAAGGAATGAAATATCTAAGAGTTCCTAATGCTTTATTTACTGATAGTACGTCAGAAAAAACAAGAAGAGCAATTTGAAATATATATATAAATTTACCTATTTGTTTTTCTTTGAAAGTAACTCCTCCAAAACATACTCCTATTCCATACATACCAATTAAAGTTAGCATTAAAGCCACAATTGTATTGGCAGATATATATAATGGTATATCAAAAATTATAACCGAAACTAAAATTAGAATAGCAACTTCTACCAATTCTATAATAATACTTGAAATAAAATTTCCAATCATAAGAATATATATGGGAACAATACACATATATTTTACCTCTAAAGTTCCCTGACTAGCTTCTTTACTTATATTTGAACTCACTATATTTACTGCAGTACTCGAAAAAGACCAAAAAATATATCCAACGAGTAACAAGCTAGTAGAACTATCAATTCCCGGATAATAATAACTTAAACTATTACCAGACTCAAAGAAAATTAACCCTATATACAATATGAGTATAACAACAATTTCACTAACTATACCCGTTTTATATGAAAAGCTATTTCTCATATTCATTTTTATTTCAGCTAATATAATTTTAAAATATTTCATAAATCCTCCTTTTTTAGTTAATATTCATTATTGATTTTTTTGAATTACTATAGCATTATCACTTTTTAATAGTATTTCTTTGTCAGCAAGATTTATTAACTTATCATCAATATGACTAGTTAAAAGAATACTTACATTTTCATTATTTCTAATATTTAATAATAGATTAGATAAATTATATTTAGTATACTTATCTATTCCATTAAACGGCTCATCCAATATTAAGAATTTAGGTCTATGTAATAATGCTATAAAAATAGCAACTTTCTGTTTTTGTCCTATAGAAAGCTCTTTTACTGGTCTATTTGATAGTTCAGTAATATTTAATCCATGAATTTTATTTAACTCATTTACCCTTTGAATGATTTGTGTCTTACCCAAACCTTTTAGTGCACCAAAATATTGTAAATTATCCTGTACTTTCATTCTCCAATATAGATTTCTTATTCCTTCTAAAACTACACCAATAGAGTACATATGTGTGTTAAAATTTGATTGATTCATTTCTAAGCCATCTATATAAATCTTACCTTCATTAGCTTGTACTAATCCACAGATACATTTCAATAATGTTGTTTTGCCAGATCCATTTTCGCCTAATAAAGCTACTATTTCTCTATCTTTAATAGTTACATTTACATTGGAAAATATTTTAGTATTTCCATTATTATATTCTTTTGATAATTCAGAAATTATTATCATAATTTTCCTCCTTTTATAATATGTCTAGAGCTAATTTTTAGATGATTTATTAGTACTTTAATCCAATTATTGTTATATCTTTGTTCTAAAATATATTTATTCTTCTTCTTATAAAACACTAAGCTATCTATCTAAAGCACCATTTACTTACTTTATTACAAAAATTTTCTTGCTACATATTCTGTATCCCTTTGAATGGAGCAACAGAAAAGTAATTTCCAAATATAAATGCTGCTAATACAAGTTTACAAATTGGACCTATGTCAATATTCTGGACACAGAAAATTTAACTATTTAAGAAACTATATTTAATCTATCCTCCAATTGTTGAGGAGTCATGTAATTAATGCTTCCATGAATTCTTTTCCTGTTATACCAGGATTCTATATATTGAAAAATAGCTATCTTAGCATCTGCAAAATCTCTATACTTTTTGTGATTTACTTCTTCTTTTTTTAATATTGAATGAAATGATTCGATACAAGCATTATCATAAGGATTTCCTTTATTACTAAAAGAGATGGTTAACTCTAAACTTTTAACTTTATTCACATATTCATAGCTAGTGTAATCGATTAATAAAAAGGGATTTCTCCCTTTCCCTCATCTAAGGACCGTACGTGAGAGTTTCCCGCTCATACGGCTCAAGCATTTCTTAACCATTTCTGGCGACAGCAAGCGATTGTAATCGAATCCTTCTTTTGATGAAATATTTCTCATCTAGGAACGGATTTTTGGATATTTGTAATTTGGGGTGACGTCTAATGTCGATTGTTTTTAGATTAATAAGGTGATTCCTATCAGTCATGAATACCCACGGTTTATCATTTCTCTCATGCCAATATTTGTTAAGTCGCCACCATTTGTTTTTATTCGGGTGCCTGTGTTTAGCCCATCTTTCTAGGAGAAGATAAATTGTGTTATTGACATATGAGAATGTGCGACTCGCAACTACATGTTTATTGTAGTTGGTCCAGCCTATGATTATTGAGTTCAGTCTCCTGATTAAGTCTTCTTGTTTTAGCGCTTTTCCTTCTTTAAGGATTATGTCTGATATTTTTCTGATAAGCACTTTTGTAGAACTCTTGGACGGTTTGATAATTAGTTTGTTTCTGAATTTCCTAAATGTCCAGCCCAGGAAGTCGAATCCATTATTAATATATGCAATTGTTGTTTTCTCTTCAGATAATTCAAGGCCACGCTCTTTTAGAAACGTGCTGATGATTAGTTTTAATTCTTCTGCTGTTTCTCGTATGTTGGCAGTTACGATGAAGTAAGTAGACCTAAGGAACCTCCCCTTAAGTCCCTCTCAGAACCGTACGTGAACCTCTCAGCTCATACGGCTCCCATTATCCAGCCGATGGCAATATCCCTAACTTCCAGTGTGCAAACAGATCCTTATCACGCTTTGCTATTGTGCCAAGCCAATGCTCGGCACGCCGTCTTGCTTTCCGCTTCTTGTATTTTCTACGAACCCAATTAACGAGGCAATTATTGATATACCTTAGTACATCGTATATTTCTGATTTGTAGAAATGCGTGTAGTAGTTAATCCACCCCTGTATCTTTCTATTAAACATATTTGCTATATCCCATAAATCTTTGTCAGGCTTAAGTTGTAATTTCCAACTTCGGACTTCTTTCCGTATAGATTTCTTTGCTTTCTCTCCAATTGCAGGAAGAAAGTTTGTAAAGAACTTTCCATACTTGTTCTTTGCTTGTCTTGGTCTGAATGTATATCCTAGAAAGTCAAATGATGTATATTCATGCTTGCCCTTCCGGTCTTCATCTTTACAATATACAATTCTTGTCTTGTCTAAATTCAATTCTAGTCCAAACATTAGAAATCTCTCTTCTAATCTTCGTTGGAGATACTTTGCCTGTTTTAAGGATACGCAATGTGCTATTCCATCATCTGCATATCTTGCCCAAGGTATTGTTGAAAACTCTTTTGTCATAAAATCATCATATACATAGTGCAGAAATAGATTTGAGAGTACTGGACTGATTACCCCACCCTGTGGTGTTCCAGAAGTTCTGGTTGTGATTGTTCCGTCTTCCTTTTGAAATGGTGTAACTAGCCACCGTTTGATATACATGACTATCCATGTTTCTTCTGTGTGCCGCTTTACCATTTCTATTAAGTAATCATGCCTAATATTATCAAAAAGACCTTTGATATCAAATTCGAATACCCAGTTTTTTCCCCAACATCGCTCTCTTGTTACTTCTAATGCTTGTATTGCTGATTTATTCGGTCTGTACCCATAGGAATCATCATAGAATATCGGTTCTACACATGGCTCAAAATACATTTTAGCTACCATTTGTGCAATCCTGTCTTCTACTGTTAGTATTCCTAAGATACGAGTTCCCCCATTTTTCTTGGGTATCCCTACTGCTTTTACAGGTTTGGGGAAGTAACTTCCTGATGACATTCTATTCCAGATTTTATATAGATTGTTGTTTAAATTCTCTTCAAAATCTTCAATTGATTGGTCATCAACTCCATATGTTCCCTTGTTTGCTTTTACCTTTTCATAGGCTTCTTTCACTTTCCGTTTGGAAATATTGTATGGCTTTGTTTCTTGCATAAGCTCCTCCTCCTTTCAAAGTTGACTTACTCTTGAAACTGAATAACTCGGGTTCTTCGCTCCATTTCCATTACAGAAACTTCCTCACTACTACAACCCAATCTGCCCCCATGACTGCATCGCTACTCTTATCTTACGGTTCTTCCGCTTGATATACTCCCTTAACATCAGCCCGTGGGTTCCCACGTTCCGTACAAACGCCTGTATTAAGTTCATGCCACCTTTATGCCGCCCACCATCTAGGCAGTAAACAGGTTTCCCCTAGACTTATCCCAGATTAACGACTACCCTCTGGTTTTGATGGAATCTCTACGCTTTCGACATTTTCGTAAGTGGTTCACTTGTTCGTTCATCTCCTTAATACGCACTTGACAGTTTAGATACTGCCTTTTCCTTAACGCTCAACACCATGGCTTTTGACCACAGCACCTTAAGGTAGTTTGAAATCTCCACCTGCATGGCGATTCCGGCGGGCCCACCGCCATCATCTGTACAGCTTAGCTGTCTTCAAGTAGCTACGCTACTTGGACACGCCTTCGTGGCGCACAGTCATCAGCATATCTTATGAGATTTACTTTTGTTTTTGCACAGTAATGATTTTCAATGTTTCCTTTTGAGTTCCGATGGTATTTACCTTGCATTAGTTTTTCAAGACCATCAAGTGTCATATTGGCGTAAAGACTTGAAATCGATCCACCTTGAGGAGAACCTGTTTCAGTTGGAAAAAGGGTGCCTTTGTAGATGAACCCAGATTTTATAAATTGCTTCATTATTCGTTTGTCCATTGGAATGTTTTCCATTAACCATTCATGGTTGATATTGTCGAAGCATCCTTTGATGTCTCCCACCAGAATCCAATGTGGTGAACATTTTCTTGCAAGTACGCAGAAGATTTGTTCGCATGTGTCTTTGGCGCTTCTTCCTTTTCTGAATCCAAAGGATACATGGTCCCCTATAACCTCTGCCACTGGTTCTAATGCAAGTGCATATAATGTTTGCATTGCTCTGTCGTACATAGTTGGAATTCCAAGAGGGCGTTTCTTCTTCTTACCTTTTTTTCAATGTAAACTCTCCTAAGTGGTTTCGCTTTGTATTGTCTGTTCGTTAGTGAAAGAGTTGCTTTCATCTTTGAAGCAGACGTAGACCAAAGTTTCTTGTCCACACCAGAAGTGTTTTTACCTTTGTTTGATGTGACTTTCTTGACTGCGAGAACCTTTGCGTAGAATGAGTGCGTGAGTAGGTACTGGAGTCTCTTGACTTTGTTAGTGTCACCTTTCACTGCTGCCTTAGCAATCCTGATTTGCAGTCTATTAACTTGTTTTTGAGCTTTCTCCCAGTCAATGGAATCTCATTGTTTTGTGAGTGTAGTTGTGTCTTTTAGCCTCTCGGTTTTATCCGTCGTTGAGTTACTAAAATTCATAGATATACAATCCTTTCCTGCTAAGAAATACCATGAGATAAGTCTGCACTCTTTCAAGTCGGGGCAAAGTTTGAACCCTTATCCTTCGTTATTACAACATAGGCATTCGCTTTTTATCTCTTTCTTCTGCCCTCTAAGCCATTTCATTTCCTTGCGGTTTGATACCCAGTCGTATACAACTAGGAACTTAGAGGGTTTACCAAGTTCCACATAATACATAATTATGAAAGCCTTAGGAGCCACCTTTAAATCGGAAGTGCTTTATCCATTCGCATTGGCTAGCCAGAACACCTTTGCTTGACTCCATACCTTTTGGTCGAAGCGTAGCAGCCTATTTCGCTTCCTCCGCGTAACGATTTCTACAGTGATTCACTTTACGTTCTCCATAGCTTTCTTATCCTAGTAGTCATTCCAGATTTAGGCTTCTAGAATTTCCTCATTGTCTCGTTGTCTCGTGAGCTTTCTATACCAGACGTTACCATCCACGCTAGTCACGATAGGATTACTCCGAATGGATAGAGTAGCATTATTGCAATAAATTATGCGACTTCTTGTCACACTTGGCTTCCTCTATCAGAGTGTATGATAACTTGACCGTTAGGTCTTTGGTTAAAATAAGTATTTTCTAAAGCTTTTTCTAAAGCTTTTATGGTTAATTTAGTTGTCATAGATTTGGAGAAAGAATAACCTATGATTTTTCTTGTATATAAATCCATAATAGATGCTAGATAACACCAACCATCTTTAATAGTATAGATATAAGTAATATCAGTAACCCATTTCTCATTAATAGAAGTAGTTGAAAAATCTCTATTAATGATATTTTCACCAATTTTATCATTACACTTCGAAGAATGATGCTTAAATTTTTTATGAACAATTGACCTAATACCTAGCTTTTTCATAAGGCGTTGCACTCTTTTTAGACTCACTAACCATCCGCTTGATTTCAAAATTTGTCTAATCTTAGGAGCACCATAGCGTTTTTTATTATCTAAATAAATAGACATGATTTTTTTTAAAAATTTTTCATTTTCAAGAGCTCTATTAGACTTTTTTCTAGACCTACGGTCATAATAGGTACTACGAGATATTTGTAGAGTTTCACATAATAATTTAATATCGTGATTCTTTTTATTATCTTCAATAAAAGAAGTTAAAGCCTGAATATCTATTTTTTGGCGAATATGGTTAAAGCCTTTTTTAAGATTTCTATTTCCTCCTTGAGTTTAGCATTCTCTTTTTTCATTTTTAAGACATCTTTAGAAGTTATAGATTCTTGATCATCTACTTGAATTTCTGTATTTTCCTTAATCCATTTATAAATAGTTGTCCTAGTTACACCATATTCACGTTCTAGCTCTGTAGCAGAGCTACCAGAATTATATAATTCTATAATTTTTTGTTTAAATTCTTCATTATATCTTTTACCGTTAGTACTCACACGGACACATCCTTTCATCTATTTATATTTTAGCTTGTTAAACTAAACGTGTCCATAATTCTATACTAACATCATATTGTAAATCTATATGAGCACAATTCTTATAATGTTAAAGTTATTAAATCATAAAACTTATTATTAATTAATATTTGTTCTCTAAGATGGAGTGTTTTTATAAAACCACATTCTTTTAAATAATTAATACAAGATTTTTCTGTCCCTAGTAATTGAGTATATATTACATTAGACTTTTTGGACTTAAGTTCACTAAGTAATGTTATAAAAGCTTCTTTACATTTATAAATTTCATTCTTATCAAACCAGATATTTAGCATATTATAGTTATTAATTTTTACATATCTAATCAAAGATATAATATCTGTATCATTATAATAAGCATAATATCTAGATTCATAATTATTATATTTTTCATGAATATTAATAACTAAATCTTCTATTTTCAGTAATTCTTTATCCCATAAATCAATTGATATTTCAGAATACTTTCTCTTATTCATAGAAGCTCCTTTCTATATTTTCAATTTGTATATTTTGATATTTCACTTATATTGTAAATTATTATTTATTTTGTTTTTAATATTAAGTATAATCTGATTACGAGCAAAATGTAATCCAATTACAAACTCGAGTTTTCCTGTAAAATAGTAAATAAATCCAAGGAGTAATGAGAAGATCAGAAGTTCTAATAAAAATAAGTCCTTTAAATTAATATGATGTGATAGTACAAATAATATACTAACCATAAATACCATTAATATTTGAAGGCTTATATTATCATTTACAAGTTTACAAAGATGTAATTGTATAAAACCTCTCCATATAGCTTCTTCTAAGATAGCATTTAATGCTAGGCTAGGTTTAAACTTTAATAATTCCTTTAATTTAAATTCACTATTTTTTATGTGACTTAACTTCTTAGTTACTATTAAGGTTTCAAAGATTCCCAAACTATAACCTATTATTAAATTAAATCCCGAGTAAAAAAAATTCAAACCTTCATAAAACTCCCTCGTATTTAATTGATAAAAGTAGATTAACAATATAATGCTCCCAGTATATATTTTAATTTCGACATTTAACGAAGTAAAAATTAAGTGCAATAAAATCAAAGATATAATTAAAACATTCATCTAATTATACTCCTCATGTTTATACAAGTACTCGGACCTAAGTATCGAATATATATATATATTTGTTAATACATTATCTTTGGTTTTAATATTACTTATAACACCTTCACAATGTATATTATTTTTTTGTAATATACGTAGCATACGTTTATTTTCTTCTCTAACCTTAATTATCAATTTATTATAGTCATCTTCTCTAAAAATTTTTCTTATTATCTCTAAAATAAATTTCCCATTTATGTACTTATTAAATCTTGTAAATATAATATTCAAGCTAAGATTTTTATTCAAATCATCAACCTCATAATACTCACAAAATCCATACTTTCTATCTTTATATTCTAAAACGTAAATAGAATCTCTATTAAAAGTCTTTTTTAGAGTTGAATAGTTTATATTCATATCATATTCTTCACTTTCTATCATACCTTCTACAAATAAACTATCTTTATCCGGATTATAAGCCCTAATTTTCAACATATTACCTCACTCTCTTAATTAATGTAAAAAAAAATTTCCCCATAAAGTTTTTATGTATGTTTATCAACGTTATAAAACAATTTTTTAGTTATCATTTTGATAACTCTTTTTTGTAATGGTAATTTATTAATTTCGTTAAGTAAATAAAAACTTGCTTTAATAATCTCTTTTTGTATTTCACAACGAAAATCATTAATAGAAAAAACATCTCCATTGTAAATAAAAGAGTCAAAAGGACATCGATTCATACATAAATATTTCACCGAGCAAGTATTGCACTTCTTTATATTATCAGCTCCATAATTTTCAAAAACTTCAAGCAATTCTTTATTGATTATTCCTCTCTTTGTATTTCCTAATTTAAATTTTTCATAATTTGTAAATGCATGACATGGAAAAATTTCACCTTCTGCCGTAACAGCTAGTCCACTGTAACCAGCACCACAGGAGTACATACACAATGTTGTATCATTATTTATTGCTTTGCTTATGTATTTAACAAAAGGATGTAACCCAATAAGTGAAAAATCTTTTCTCTTAATTCTATTAATATACTCATCGCAATATTCAGATATCTTTCTTTTGACTATATTTAACTTTTCATTACTTAAGGCATATAAACTATCACATGTTGTCCAAGGGAATTCTATTGAATACATAAGTAATCCTTGGTCAAATAAGCTGCAACAATATTCTACTAAATTCCATTCTTCTTCACTTGTATCAAGAATACTTCTTACAACTACTCTCTGAGATAAATTCTTATTTAATAGCTTTGCATTTTTTATTACTTTATCATAAGTTCCATTTCCATTTATATCTATCCTATTTCTGTTGTGTATTTGTTTATTACAATCTATACTTGTAAATACTTGTATGTCATTTTCTTTTAGAAAATCAATTATCTCATTATTAATAATAGTAGCATTTGTGAAAATATTATATGATATGTTAAAGTTTTTAGAGCTATGGTTATTTAAATCTTTAAAAGTATTTATAATTCTTTTAATAATATTAAACTTTAAAAGTGGTTCTCCTCCAAACAACCTAATTTCTAAATTATCACTTTTATTATTTTTCAAAAGAAAACTATACAATTCAATGATCTTATCTTCTGAAATAGTAAAATTTCCTTTATCTTTCTCAAAACAATATGTACAATTCAAATTACATTCGTTAGTTATATGCAAAGTGATATACGAAGAAAATTCTCTTTTTTTTCTAACTTCCTCTAAAAAATTAGGCTGTATATTAGTTAGTCCTTCATATACCTCCCAAGGTTGAAATAAAGGAACATTAATTTTCTTACCTTTATATTCGTATACCAAATTATTCATTTCTAATTCCATACCATCTCCCCCTCATATCATAACTTTTCTGCTAATTTCAAGAAGCTATAACTAACTTAAATACTTTGAAGCTTCATTCTTAAAAATATATTATCTATATCTAATAATGAAACCATGATTGCTTTAGGATAAAACCTAACACTAAACAACGTATATTAAATAGTCCTTAATTAAAACTAACAATTTTATAAAAAACAAACCTAAGAATAATACCTCGATATACTAAACTCATTATTTTTACCGATTCTACTACAGTTTGACTTAA
This sequence comes from Anaeromonas gelatinilytica, assembly GCF_016820635.1. Classification (GTDB taxonomy): domain Bacteria; phylum Bacillota; class Clostridia; order Tissierellales; family SIT17; genus Anaeromonas; species Anaeromonas gelatinilytica. The sequence goes on from NZ_WSFU01000103.1 coordinate 12,369, forward strand.
AATACTTATATTGATGTATTACAAGATTGGTTTTCATAATAATCTTTTTGTATATGTGCTAGTTTGCACGGGTATTTTGAAATCCCATTTAAATTACCTGTTTCTAAGTATGCAATCCCAGGACAATTAAAACAATAATTTTTTTTGTTACATTTATCACATTTTGTGTTTTTTAGTGTTCTAAATGTTTTAATCCATTCTTGTCTAGACTCAGAATTAAGTATTTCTGTAAAAGATAAGTCATTAATATTGCCAAGTGATATACTCCTTAGCATTTCACACGGGTTTACTTCACCCGTTGGTGTAATTCGAAACCGTGAGATTCCAGCTGTACAAATGTTACCTCCAACTTTAAACCCTCTATTAACTATACTATCAATAACTTGATTTTCTGTCATTCTTAATAAAGTGGGTTCTAAATCACCACTAATTGTAGGAAATATTACTGGAGAAATATCAATAGGAATATTATTATTATTCATATACAACTCCAATTCTTTACTATGTTCATAATTATCTTTAGAAAGTATACATACTGCTGTTCCAATTTTAAAATTTTTTCGTAATTCCTTCAAAGCTTTTACAGACTTTTTAAAAGCTCCTTTCATTTTGACAAATGAATCATGAAACTCCTCCATTCCATATATTGATATCCTAATATCATATAAATTTAATTTTTTTAATGATTCAATTTTCTCATCACTTATAATTGTTCCGTTTGTTAATAAAGTTACTATTAATTCATTCTCACAAGCATACTCTAATATTTCAAATAACTGAGGATGCAGTAATGCTTCACCCCCTGTAATGACTAACTCTACTAATTCATTTTCCACTAATTCATCTATGACTCGTAAAGCTGTTTCATAATCCATGAACTCTGGACTCATATAGGTTTCTTTTCCAAGATAGCAATGTTCACATTTAAGATTACAATTATATGTTAATTCAAGAAATACTTTGTATGGTTTACTTAATTTCAAGTACCTTTCATTTACATAGTTATCATTATGATCAGATGATACAATTCTAGTAGTTTTAAATTCATTGGTTTGTAATTTGAATTTTTCTTCAATTCCATCTATAATTATTAGATTTGCAGTTTTTAAACTTGTAAGAAAGTTGTTTATATCTTGAATTAATTCTTCCTTTTCCACTTCATACTTACTTAACATTTTATCGATAAAGTTTTCTAAGGGTATACTATTAGTAAGTGCATTCCATATTTCATAACCAATTCCTCCTATCATAATACAATCCCTTTTTGGTTTGATGGGATAAACTACATAAACATCATCAACCTTTTTTGTTATACATTCTGAAACTTTTATTCTTTTCCAATTAAATTTAAAATTCATTTCCTCTCTCCCTTTTAAATCATATAGTATTTTTCAATACTTCTGATTAAATTTTTATAATTCTAGATACATTATTCTAATAAATATGTCGAATTCTAGATAAAATATCTATTTTTATCCTCACCTAATAAAAGTAACATTTATGTTTTTTATAACATATGATTTTATTAGCTTTATAATAGTAACAGAACCTCTTTCTAACAGGATTAATTCCCAAACTCATATAATGTGTTTAGAGACACTTTTTAAGTGCTCTATTCATATTATTTTTTTATTTTTAAATACAATTTTTTAATTGAGATACCCTAATGCTAAAATGTAATTATAGGATGATTAGTGAAGAATATTTCTTTCTCTCCTTGCAAAACCTTTTGGTTATTGCCTAAAAAGCGTGTTTCTTAACTTAGTTGTCAAAAACTGCCTACTACATATGCTGCATCTCTTTGGCTAGACCAACAGCAAGGTAGTTTTCAAGGGTGAATGCTAATAATGCGAGGTTTCAATTAGCAACTAAGATCAGGATATCTCTTTTACTAATTGTTCTCCTATTTTCTACCAAAAGGTAGTGATTAAATGAAGAACAATATAATGTCAACTTTATATGTCGGTATTGATGTTAGCTCTAAGATTAACGTCTTATGTGCTCTAGATTTTAAAGGCAATAAACTTCTTAAACTAAAAGCTTTGAATAATCAGCCTGGTGCTGAAGCAATTTTAGAAAGTATCAATCTTACTAAGTACAAATCTCTCATATCTATTTCATGAATAGGACCTGTACTTGCTAGTGGTATACTGCTTGAAATTGGAACCATAAAGTCTTTTAACTCCCAAGATGCATTAGCTAAATATGCTGGTCTTACATGGAGAGTTAATCAATCTGGTAACTATACATCAGGGAATACTAGAATTACTAAAAATCAACTCTACTCCAATGATAAAGTTGGAGAGAAACAATAAAATATTTTTCTTATAAACATATTTTTTCTTTGAAAAACCTAAGTTTTATTAAAGTTACCCTTTTTTAAACAATTACATTGTTTTACTTTAAAAATTTATCTTGACACATTATCAGGTTATTTTCTTGAATATTGCGATTTTTCTGAATTTAAGCTTGTCTTATTCTTTATTATGTATCATACTAAAAATGTAATAAAATATCAATCATTAATTTTTATTACATTTTTAGTATGATAAAAGGAGGTGTAAATATGTCTTACAGAAAACCAGTTCTTTTGATTCCTGGAAAAGAGGAAAAGAATAATAATTCAATAGGATGGTGTAACAAATGTTGCTAAATTTAAAAAGAAAGGAGAAAAAAATGAAATCAGCTAAAATTAAACCAAAAACCAATAAAAGTAAAGTCAAAAAAATATCAGTTAAACCTTTACCAATTATGGCACTCAAAGATTATCCAGATAACTAAAAAGCAAAATTACATAGAAATGTACTCTATCTATAATAGATAGAGTACATTTCTAAAATAATGTCACTTAAAATTATTTTCAGTAAAACACAAATATAATACCTGGAGGTTTTTATGCTTAAAGGAACAAAAGTAGTATTGAGAGAGATTAAAGAAGAAGATATTCCTTTACTTCATAAATATAATAATAATTGGTCTATTATGAAAAAAATGTATTTCGATGTCCCTTTTCCTAAATTAATTTATGAAGACTTTGATAGATATAAAAAAATTAGTTCAAATACTCCAGATAAGTATTCATTTGTTATAGAAACAATTCATGAATCACAACTAATAGGTGAATGTAGAATTATTGATATAAACTGGTTAAGCAGAATAGCTCGTATTGGAATATGTATTGGTAATAAATCTTTTCATGGAAAGGGATACGGCACTGATACCCTGAACCTTTTATGTACTTTTATTTTTGATAATATGAATATGAACAAAATTAGTTTAAAGGTACTTAGTTCTAATAGTAATGCAATTAATTGTTATCTTAAGTACGGATTTATCGAGGAAGGATATTTGAAAAATGAAGTGTTTAGAGATGGAGAATATCTTGACATTATTATTATGAGCATTTTTAAATAAATAATATCTTGGACTAATAACTCGTTGCAAAATTCTACAACTCGTATAAAAATTACATTTTAATCTATTAAAATGGCTAAGTTTCCCCCATTTTTGGTATAAACATATTAATAATCTATGTATAACTCAAACCCAAAATGAAAGGAGAAACTTATGCCAATTTCAACTGAACAAATAAATTTTCCTGATATTTCTACTGATTTTGATAAATTTTATTATCAAAATAATCCTAATTTGCTTTCTCTATTAAATAAATTCATCGATACCTGGCCGCCACGTGAACTATATACTCCGGGCATATTATTACCGGTATGGTTTGCAAATTCTGTCATATTTGTTTTTTCTAATATTAAAGCACCATTGCAATGTAAATTCGCAACGATGTGAACATCATTTTCAGCAATGTTGTCTGTGAGGGCAAGGGTACCAGACGTTGTATGTAATTCTGAAACATATATGTTATCCTTTATAAGCATCGGAAGCCAAACATGGCTCCACTATGGAATCCATTTTTTAGCTTGTACTATGGCATTGTAATTTAATTCCGATACCGTATTCAGACCATCAAGCCCTTCAAATTTCTTTATTCGTTCAATATATGCCCTTGTAAGTTCTTTAACACCAATGCGTTTGTCTCGAATTGCACGTGAAAGCTCCATTACTGTCATTGTAAACATCTCATTCATAACCCCCTTCAAATAAGCATTTCATTAAGTTTAACATACATTTCATCTTTGTGATCTTTTACATTCAAACTCTCTCCTTAATCCATGCAAAAACAGCCAATATATAATCTGTCAACTTAACCCTAATCAATTATTCATAATACTCCCTTGATTTCTTAAACATATGCCTGTATAGGCTTTTTTCGGCGATTCGGCGCCTGATCCTTACTCTATATTTCAATCTAAAATATAAGCAATAAAACTTTAATTCCATCAATATCCTTTACTTAAAAATAAATTCATAACAATTACTGTATGTTTTTTATTTTCATATATTCTTTTCACTCTATCTACTTCATCGCACCAAAACTTATATCCTTTATGATTTACTTTTAGATTAGCGTAAACATATGTTAATAAAATTTTAATTATAACTAGTTAAATCAACCTCCAAACTATACGCTATTATTTATTCTAAAACTTCCAAATCAATAACATATTTGCTATTGGGAAGATACTTAATCTTATAAGTTTTGTCCTCTTTAACTTCCTTAGTTCTTGGATTGTAATAATAAGTATCTTCATCCAATATAAATGATGGGGTCATACCTCTTGAATTAGTTTTCACACTACTACACTTTCCACTGGTAATTTCATAATCTTTATTATTATAATATCTAATATCTTTAAACCGTGGTTCTAGTATATTGATATAGGAATAAACTGTCCACATTAGTAATGGAGGAATTAAAAGTATCAAAAATATATATTTCTTTTTATTCTTTTTCTTAATCAAAAACACTAGTATTCCAATTATCCAAAAAAATGCAAAAAATACTTGAAATAATGTATCTATAACAAAATCCATAATTTACAATCCTTTCATATATATATTTCTTTAATTTCAACATACTAATAAAGATATTTGCTATATTTAAGTTTTTACTTTATCAATATCATATAACTTCGCAATTCCCATTGCTTGTCCATTCACTTCATATTTTGTTATTTTCTATATAACTACGCAATAAACCACTAGCACTTTGATTTGATTTATCAAGGCAATTAATGTCTCCAAAGACTAAAAAACTATCTTTTGCACGTGAAACTGTAACATTTAACATACTCTCTTTTATATCGATAAAATAACATCCATCTAATCTACCATATGCTGTTGACATAATAACAATTTGTCTTTCAGCACCCTGAAATGTATGTACAGTACCATAGCTTATATTTTTTCTAATATCAAAGGGCAACAACTTTTGAAACTCTTTCTTTATCAGTATTTCTTGAACTTTAAACGGTGTTATTATCCCTATGAAATTTTTCTCATCTTTATCTGGGTAGGCTAACTTAATACGTTCAGAATTTTGATTAATCCACATAGCTATAGCTTGAATTTCATTTAAGTTATACCTACTTCCCCCGCTTTTAGAAGATCTTTCTGTGTCTATTTGCATATCTGACTTACAGACAGTTTTGTTACATAAAATGGATTTTATTTCATAATATATTATATATTCATTAAATATCCTATCACTTAGCTTTATTATCAAAATATTTTTGAATAAATTAATATATTTTTAAATATGTGGAAGTCTATGAGTAGAATTAAAATAGGCTATTTTGTCGTGGATCTTAACTGTACGTAAGTCAGCGTCAAAACCTGGTAGTTCCTTGGTGGCAGGGAATCTTAAAAAACAAATCAAACTACTAATTTTATAAAAGAATTCAGATTCCTAAATAAACGTAACACATCCAGGATTGCATTCTTATTGTATTGAATTCGTTAACTCATAAAAATATTCAGCTTCGTAAGTCTCATAAAGCTTATACCAAATATCCAATGTTTTTGGTAAAAACACATCCAAAGCTTTCAAGACATGTACAGCAAATTCTAATGGAGCCACTCCGGAAGCAGTGATTAACTTTCCATCAGTAACAGCAGGTTCATTTTTGTAATATTTTTCACCTTTGTAATCGGAACATACCATTTTAAGATATTCCAAATCATTACTTGTATGCCATCTTGAATCCAACAGACCATTCTGAGCAAGCCTTATTGTAGCACCACATATCGCTGCTACAACAATGTTCTCCTTTATACACTGCTCTGCTTTATTTATTATTGATTCGTGGATTGATTCCATCCATGTATCTCCACCAGGTAAAATCAAAGCATCTGTGTTTTTAATACTACATTCCTCAAGTACAATATCAGGTAATATCTTCATACCTCCCATTGTAGTAATAGGAGTTTTTGCAACTCCGACGGTAACTATTTTTGACTGAGACAATCCCTTCTTAAAATATCTACCCGAGTTTAGTTCCGCAGTTAAATAACCTATTTCCCAATCTGCCATTGTGTCAAATACATAAACATATACAGTGCTATCCATTTTCAATTCCTCCTCTTACATTTAAAAGTGCTAAACAAACTAATTTCATTAATATCTATCACCATAGTATAACAACTTCACTGACAACTATTTCATATTACTCATAAACCCCCATTACATTTTTACTACGGTGCACCACTCATAAAATAACATAGATTACATAGGGTTGCAATATATTTTTGTATATTTCTTTAATGTTTTCGCATAA
>NZ_WSFU01000143.1 GCF_016820635.1 Anaeromonas gelatinilytica
AGGAGAAACGTAAAGCATCCTTAGAATTGAATGAAAATAAAAATGGTGCTATAGAGATTAAAAGTTTAGATCGTATTAAATAATATTATTTTTTATAATTTTACAAAGATAGCTTCAAATAAATACTATAAAAATGCTAACGTTATGCTTTAGGAAAATTGTGAGGATCATATAGATACAAATTAAGTATCAATATAAACTTGATAATATTAAAATACAAAAATATTAAGAATAAATAGTTAAAATAATGTATCTGAAATTTAATATCCCAAAGAACATTTGGCTAAAGTCAGGTGTTCTTTTTTAATTATAAATATTTATATTACATTAATTCCAAATAATATTATTTTATGATTGACTAAGACAATAAACTGGATTATAATAATAGTATATTGACTAAGACAATAAAATTATATGGGGGTGGATTATTGATAGGATTAGAATATATTCTGGGTTTATATAATATGCCCCATGTGGATTTAGCAGAAAACCTAGGAATAAAAAAACAGAATATAAATTTATGGGTTAAAAGAAAACAAAAAATACCAAAAAAATATCTCCCCATATTAGAAGAGTTTTTTGGATTGAATCAAGAGTATTTCAATAAAGAATTATCAGAGATAGAAAAGCTAGAAATTCAAAAGGAAAAATTAAAAAAGGATTTAAAGCCAGTTATAAAAAAACATGAAGAACAGTTTGTGATTGGAGAAGTAAATGATTTAGTTGATGTACCAGTATATGATAAAGAAGAGATAAACTCTATCGAAAGAAGTATAGAGAAGGCAAAATTAGTTGAAAAATTCAAACAAGCATTAGATATATTAGATAAAAATCCTTATATGGATACTTATAAACTAATTATTCAGTTACTGGAAAATGTAGTACATGAACCAGTATTTAATAAGACTATTGAAGCCTTGGCTCATTACTATGAAGTATTACCTGATTGGGTAACTAGCGAGCCAGAACAAGATGGTTTTGAAGGGGAAATTTTTGAAGTATTTGATGATCATAATTATTAAACAGAGGGAGGAATTGGACAATGGCAACAGGAAATATTGGATTTGAAGAAACATTGTGGAAATCAGCAGATAAATTAAGGGGTAGTATGGATGCCTCAGAGTATAAACATGTAGTATTAGGACTTTTATTTTTAAAGTACATATCCGATAAATTCGAAACTAAATATAATGAGTTAGTAGAAGAAGGGGAAGGATTTGAAGAAGACAGGGATGAATACACATATGAAAATATATTCTGGGTTCCAAAGGAAGCTAGATGGGATTATATAAAGGATAGTGCAAAGGATCCTAAAATAGGTCAATACATAGACGATGCCATGATTTTAATAGAAAAGGAAAATCCAACTCTAAAAGGAGTACTGACAAAGAGATATGCAAGACCAGAATTGGATAAGAGAAGACTAGGAGAGCTAATAGATTTAATATCTACAATCAAGCTTCACAAAAATGGTGAAAAGGACTTATTAGGTAGAGTATATGAATACTTCTTAGGTAAATTTGCCAGTGCAGAAGGTAAGGGGGGAGGAGAATTCTATACCCCTACATCTGTAGTTAAGACATTGGTAGAGATGATAGAACCTTATAAGGGAAGAATTTACGACCCATGTTGTGGTAGTGGAGGCATGTTTGTACAAAGTGAAAAATTCGTAGAAGAGCATCAGGGTAAAATAGAAAATCTTTCGATCTATGGTCAGGAATTAAATGCTATAACTTGGAAACTATGTAAGATGAATCTTGCTATTAGAGGATTAGATGCTAATTTAGGTTCTCACCATGATGACACCTTCCACAATGACTTACATAAAACATTGAAAGCAGACTATATCTTGGCAAACCCACCCTTTAATATCAGTGACTGGGGTGGAGGAGATTTAGTAGATGATGTGAGATGGAAATATGGAGCACCACCAGCAGGAAATGCAAACTATGCTTGGCTTCAACATATGGTCTATCACTTATCACCAAATGGCAGTGCAGGAATAGTTCTTGCCAATGGAGCATTAAGCAGTAATACATCAAATGAAGGAGAAATAAGAAAGAATCTACTGGAATCAGACCTAGTAGATGCCATAGTTGCATTGCCAGATAAATTATTCTATTCCACAGGAATACCAGTATCCCTATGGATACTTAATAGAAATAAAAAGAACAATCCTAAATTTAGAAGTAGAGAAAAAGAGATATTATTCATAGATGCTAGACACCTAGGAGAAATGATAGATAGACGTCATAGAGAATTGAATGATGAAGATATAAATAAAATAGCAGAAACATATCATAACTGGAGAAACTTAGATAATGGAGAATTGAAAATTAAGAATGAAGAATTAAAAAATAATAAGAATAAAAGATCTCTATATACTACTAATGAAGATGAATTACCCCTTGTAGCAGAAGAAAGTGTTGAATATAAAACGTATGAAGATATAAAAGGATTCTCTAAATCATCTACCCTTGAAGAAGTAAAGGGAAATGAATATGTATTAACCCCCGGGAGATATGTAGGAATAGAAGAAGTAGAAGATGATGGAATACCCTTTGAAGAAAAAATGGAGAACTTAACATCAGAGTTAAGTCAGTTATTTAAAAAATCAAGAGACCTAGAGGAAGAGATAAGGGAGAATCTAGGAGGTATTGGGTATGAGATCTAATGAGTGGAAAAGTATAAAAATAAGTAATCTTTGTAGAATACGAAGAGGAGCATCTCCTAGACCTATTAAAGATTATATTAGAGATTCAGGCATACCTTGGGTTAAAATCGCAGATGCAACATCATTAAATTCAAGATTTATAAATGAAACTAAACAATATATTAAAATAGAAGGAAAGAAAAAGAGTAGGTATATTGAGTCTGGAACATTAATTTTGTCAAATAGTGCAACACCAGGTCTTCCAAAAATTATGGGAATAGATGCATGTGTACATGATGGTTGGTTGATAGTCGATGAATTTGATGGTGTAGAAAAGTTATATTTATATTATAGTTTCATTAATGAGAGAGAAAGATTATTAAGATTATCAAATGGAAGCGTATTTAGAAATTTAAAGACTGATATAGTCAAAAATTATACAATAAATTTACCACCACTATCAGAACAAAAAGCAATTGCAAATATACTTTCAACCCTAGACGAAAAAATTGAAATTAATAATCAAATTAATAAAAAGCAAGAAGAAATGGCTCAAGAAATTTTCAAACATTGGTTCGTAGATTTTGAATTTCCAAATGAAGATGGGCAACCATATAAATCTAGTGGTGGAGAAATGGTAGAAAGTGAATTGGGTATGATTCCTAAAGGGTGGGAAGTGAAAAAATTACTGGAACTAAATCTTTTTACTTCTGATTATGTAGCAAATGGTAGCTTTAAATCTTTAAAAGACAATGTAACCTTATCAGAAGAACAAGAATATGCAGTTTTTATACGAAATACTGATTTGAAAAATAAATTTAAATCTGGAATGAAATATGTAGATAAGCACTCATATGAATTTTTATCTAAAACTAAACTATATGGTGATGAAGTAATAATATCAAATGTTGCTGATGTTGGAAGTGTTTATTTATGTCCTGAACTTGAAATGCCAATGACTTTAGGTAATAATGTTATTATGTTAAAATCAGAAATTAATTCAAGGCTAAATTATTATTTTTATAGATTATTCAAGTCAAAATATGGACAATATATGCTCAAAACAATAACAAGTGGATCTGCTCAGATGAAGTTCAATAAAACAGATTTCAGAAATTTAAAGATAGCATTCCCAAATGATAGTATTTTAAATGAATTCTTAAATATAGAAAATGCAATAGAAAATTCAGAACATAAGTATGATGAAGAAAATAGAAAATTACAAAATCTCCGTGACACCCTACTACCAAAACTTATGTCAAGAGAAATTAGAGTACCTTTAAATAATGAAGAATTAGAAATGGAGAATTAAAAAAATTTTTAAATTCAAAATGAGGAGGTCATCTATTATGAAATTTGGCATGAGAAAGCCAAGTTTGAAGAAGAGAATAGCTGCAAGGACCAGTATTAAAAGACAGATTGTTCATAGAGCAGGATTGAAGATGCCTAAGGGCTATGGATGGGTTAGAAATCCTAAGAAATATGCTTATAACAAGGTATATAATAGAACAACATTTGACATTTTTAAGTTATTGAAGAAACTTTTTAAATAATGGAGAATTATCAATTCTCAATTCAACAAAAGGGGGTATGGACTTGAGTTTACATGAAAATTTTACCGAAGATTTTTTAGAGGAAGCTGCCATAGAGATATTACAGGGATTGGGATATGACTATGTATTTGCTCCAGATATATCCTGTGATGGTAATTATCCAGAAAGAAAGGATTATCATGAGGTTATATTGGAACAGAGGGTAAGGGATGCCCTATTTAGTATAAATAGAGATTTACCAGAAGAGGCATTGGAAGATGCATATAGACAGATCATTACTTTTAACAGTCCTAGTTTGACGGAGAATAATAGATACTTTCACAAATTAATGGTGGAAGGTATAGAGGTATCCTATAAGGATGGAAATAATATAAGAACTAAGAGAGCCTTTATTATAGATTTTGAAAACCCTGATAACAATGATTTCTTAGCAACCAATCAATTTACCATTATTGAAAAGGAAGAGAGAAGGCCAGATTTAATTATATTTGTAAATGGAATTCCCCTTGTGGTAATAGAATTAAAATCAGCCAGTGATGAAAATGCAGGAATTGAAGAGGCATATAATCAGATACAGACCTATAAAAATGATATTCCTACACTTTTTAATTATAATGCCTTTTGTATATTATCCGATGGTATAAATGCCAAGGCAGGAACTATCACTTCCAGTGAAGAGTGGTTTATGAATTGGAGAAGTATTGATGGTGAAACAGTTGAGCCATTGTCAAAACCCCAATATGAAGTGTTATTTAGTGGTATGCTTGCTAAGGATAGATTATTAGATATTACTCGTAATTTCCTATTATTTCAAGAATCTAAGGAAGAAGCCAGGGATCAAGCAGGTAATAAAATAGGAGATAACAAAACTATTATAAAGATATTATCAGCCTATCATCAGTATTATGCAGTGAAAAAGGCTATTGAAAAGACTAAGGAAGCCACTACTGAAGATGGAGATAGAAAAATAGGGGTAATATGGCATACCCAAGGATCTGGAAAGAGTTTTTCTATGGTATTTTATACATCAGGATTAGTACGGGAGTTAAATAATCCTACTATAGTTGTAATAACCGATAGAAATGATTTAGATGATCAATTGTTTACTATCTTTACCAAGTCAGAGGATATTTTAAGACAGACTCCAAAGCAGGCCAATGTTAGAAAGTTGACTGAAGGACAAAAGAGTAGTCAAGCAAAGGAAAATTCTAAGGAAGTTAATGGTCTATTTGATCTCCTAAATGAAAGGGAATCTGGAGGTATAATATTTACCACTATACAAAAGTTTAAGCCTGAAGAAGGAGATATGCCTGTTCTTACCGATAGAAGAAATGTTATAGTCATAGCAGATGAAGCCCATAGAAGTCAATATGGACTGAAGGCGAAAACAGAGATGAAAACAGGGGATGTTAAATATGGATATGCTAAGTATTTAAGGGATGCTCTACCTAATGCATCTTTTATAGGATTTACCGGTACTCCTATAGAGTTGGAGGATAAATCCACACCGGCAGTATTTGGTAACTATATTGATATTTATGATATGACTAGAGCTGTTGAGGATGAGGCCACAGTAAAGATATATTATGAAAATAGAATTATTAAATTAGAAACTGATGAGAATGAATTGAAGAAGATAGACGATGAATTTGAAGAAGTAACAGAAGGTCAAGAGGATTTTGAAAGGGAAAAGAATAAAACCAAATGGTCCAGATTAGAAGCAATAGTAGGATCTCCTAATAGAATCAAAAAATTAGCTGAAGATATAGTAAATCACTATGAAGAAAAAACCAAAACCATAGATGGAAAAGCCATGGTTGTATGCATGAGTAGAAGAATATGTGCAGAATTATATGATGAAATAGTACATTTAAGACCTAGTTGGCATAGTGATGATGTGGATAAAGGTAAGATTAAGGTAGTGATGACTGGCAGTGCATCAGATAATGAAAAATTACAGAAACATACTGGAGGCAAGAGAAGGAGAGATACCCTGGCTAAAAGGATGAAGGACAATAATGATGAACTAAAGATTGTTATTGTCAGAGATATGTGGCTAACTGGATTTGATGTACCTTCCATGCATACCATGTATATAGACAAACCTATGAAAGGTCATAATCTAATGCAAGCCATTGCCAGGGTAAATAGGGTATTTAAAAATAAATCCGGTGGAGTAGTAGTAGATTATCTAGGAATTTTAGAAAGTTTAAAGAGAGCATTGAAACAGTATACAGATTCTGATAAGAAAAACACCGGAATAGATACCTCCGTTGCTGTATCCATCATGTTAGAAAAATTGGAGATACTTCAGGATATGATGCATGGATTTGACTATTCTAATTATATGGGTGATTCTAAAGTTGAAAGAATGAGAGCTATTGCTGGGGGAATGGATTTTATCCTTGGAAAGTCAGAGGAGGAGCAAAAGGAATTTAAGCAGATAGCTATAGAGTTAGCTAAGGCCCATTCCCTATGTGCTGCTACAGATGAGGGTAAAAAGAAGGCTCTAGAAGTAAGTTATTTTAAGGCAGTAAAGGCAAGTTTGACTAAATTAAAGGAAAAGGATCCTAATAGGAAGTCTAAAAAGGAAATAGAAGCAAGGGTAAATCAAATGTTAGAACGTTCTATAATATCAGAGGATGTGATAGATGTATTTGATACTATGGGACTGAAAAGACCAGAGGTTTCAATTTTATCTGAAAAATTCCTAGAAGAAGTAAAGGAAATCAAGCATAAAAACTTAGCAGTAGAAATGCTTAAAAAACTATTAGAAGGCAATATAAAGACCATGGAAAAGAGAAATCTAGTAAAATCAGAGAAATACTCTGATAAACTCAAAAAAGCCCTCAATAAATATCGTAATCAAGCCATTACCAATGCAGAAGTTATAGAAGAACTTATAAAAATGGCCCATGAAATGAAGTCTGCAAAGGAAGAGGAAAAGGATCTAGGTCTAAATGATGATGAGATAGCTTTCTATGATGTTTTAACTGCTGATGAAATAGTTAAGGATTTAATGGAAGATGAAACCCTTAAGAAAATAGCACAAGAATTAACCTATGCTATTAGAAGTAATATAACCATTGACTGGGGCATTAGAAAAAGTGCTCAAGCTGGTATGAGAAGAATTATAAAGAGATTACTTAAAAAATATGATTATCCTCCAAAGCAAGCTAAAAAAGCCCTAGCTGTTGTAATGAAGCAGGCCGAGAAGATGTGTGGAAATGTCAGCTTAGAGGACATCCAGTATGGCATGGTGGCAGAGGATGACCAGGATTATTTAATGGATTGAGATACAAACTATATTAATAGGTTTTATCTATAGTAAAATTTAAATTAATTAGAATAGTGCTTAGTTCAAATTTAAATAGAATAATCTTATTTAAAGGATTAATGTAAAACACGATACTCAACGTTCAAGATAAAAAAGTATATAGTAAATTTACTATATACTTTTTATCTTGTTGTAATTAAAAAATAAAGGTTATCAACATCTTTTATAAATGTGATGAGGAGTGAAGCAGTTTGATAGTTACAGGATATAAGATAAATAATTATAAATCTATAGGAAATGAAAATAATTACTTGTTTTTAGACCCGAATATAACAGCTTTAATAGGGAAAAATGAATCTGGAAAAAGTAATATTTTAGAAGCAGTAGCTAAATTATCTTTTAATAAACCTTTAGATAGTATTTATTTAGCTAATAAGAATCGAGGTTCAAACGAAGAAATATCTGTTTTGGTAGATATGGAATTTTATAAGTATGAATTATCCAAATATAATATAAGTCAAGAAAAATCTAGAATAAGTTTTTTAGACTCATCAACAATTAATATTGAAGGTGGTTTTGCTAAATTAATTAAAAATGATTCATTATTGACTTCGTTAATTAATAAGCTTATTGAGAGTAAGAACAATAGGAAACTATGGGGAAATGATACAAATCGTTTAAAGCATATATCTAATTATTGTAATGAGTTAGTAAATATTTCTTCACAAATTTTTACTAATCATAACATGAAATTAAACAATTTAAAAAAGTGGATAATTAAAGACTATGACAATAAAGAATATGTGATAAAAACAATAGATAATATAATTAGTACTTTAGAACATTATTATAATTTATTACCACGTATTTATTACAGAGAAAAAGATAGACAACTGAGCGCTAGGTATAAGTATGATGAAATAAAGAATATAATAAATGAACCAGACCATATTTTTAATAGGTTTTTGTCAGTAGCAAAAATCTCGGAAAGTGAAATAATAGGAGCTTTTGAAGCATCTTCTTTAGGGGAGAAGAAAACGATTAGGAATAAAATTGGTGAAAAGATTAAAGAAAACATTGAAGAACAATTTAATAAATTTTATAAACAAGAAAAAATTTTATTTGAAATTGATTATGATAATATGATATTTACAATATGTTTTTCTACAGGTGATAAAATAACGGATTTAAGTGAAAGAAGTAATGGTCTACGATGGTATCTAAGTTTATTCTTAGACATAAGATCTCATGACTATAAAAATTTCCCAATATTATTTTTACTTGATGAACCAGGAGTACATTTGCACGTAAATGCGCAAAAAAAGTTGCTAGATTTATTCAAAGATTTAGCAAATAATAATAACCAAATACTTTATACAACACACTCACCATATATGATAAATAATCGAGATATTACAAACATTAGAGCAATAGAAAAAGATAGTGACGGAAATACTAAGATATATAAAAATGCTTATAATCAAAGGCTGTCGAATGATTCAAAAATGGAAACTCTTTCACCATTAGTTAATGCAATTGGATCAGATTTAAAATTTAATATTGGTCCCTCTAGTAAATGTAATATTATTACGGAAGGTATTTCAGATTATATGTATATTAATGCTATGTTGGATTATTTAGAAATTAACGATAAACCAAATATCATTCCATCAGCTGGAGTTAATAATATAAATAGAATTGTATCAATTTTAATAGGATGGGGATGTGATTTTAAGATACTATTAGATTATGATAAGCAAGGAGAAGCTGAATATAATGTTTTAGTTAATAAACTTGATGAGGAACTAATAAGTAAAATATATTTTGTTAATTGTAAGACTGAACCTAATGAAAAAGAAATGAAATCTTTTCCAAAAACTATTGAATCTTTGATAAGTGAAAATGACTATAATAATCTTGCTATTCCATATGATGGAACAAGTGAAACCAAGATGTTATCTGCAAAAGAATTCTGTAGCAAATTAAAAATGAAAGAGATTGATGTAGAAGATAATACGATTTCAAAATTTAAAAATTTATTTTATAAATTAGGTATAGATTAAATAAATTGTAATTATTCAAATAACTCATTATAATCAATATTTAAAGCTTTAACAATTGCCTTTATTTCATAATCTAGTAAATATCTAGTGTGATTCTCAATTTTTGTAATCATAGGTCTGTCAATCTCAATACCTTGTACATTTAATCTAGCTGTTAATTGTTCTTGGGTTATTCTTTTTTGTTTTCTTATTTTTTTTATTTTATGACCCAAAATGTTTCTTTTTTCCATTATAATCATCCTAAAATAAAATATTATGTATTAATTTTAATGGAAAGATAATACTATAATGTGTGATTATCACACATTATAGTATTTTTGTATGTTTTTTATTATATGAGGGGTGAATTATATGAAAAGTTACAAACCTAAAGTAAAAGATATATCGTTATTTAAAGAAATAGCTCAAAATTTAGTGAATCCTTTAGAGGTTATAAGAGAAGCAATTAGTAATTCACATGATGCAGAATCAAAAACTATTTCAATTATAATATCAAGAAGTGATGATGGAAGATTCATCCTAGAGATTCAAGATGATGGTGTAGGTATGAATATATATGATATTCATAGGTTTTTTAATTTGGGCGATTCAATAAAAAGAAAGCCGGGAATAGGGGAAAAAGGTTTAGGAACAAAAACATTTTTTAAAAGTGAAGGAATTGTATTATTAACACAGACAAGTGAGAATGACGCCTTTAAAGTAGAAATGAAAGAACCCTGGAAAAATTTATGTAATAATAAATTACCTGAGTATAATATCAAAAATATAGATCCACAGACAGGTAGAAGAGGAACCACTGTTAGAATAGAAGGATATATAATTGATAATCCTGAAAAATATTTCAATTTTGAAACAGTAAAAGATTATATAGTATGGTTTACTGCTGCTGGTAGTTTTAAAACTTATTTTGCAAATTGTTCTGAGTTAAATAAATATGTACATAACATGCAAATAGCACCAAGAATCTTTTTAGAAGACCACATATTAGGATCTAAAGAAGAGATTTCGGGAGTACATCCATTTCATCCACCACAAGAAAATCCAACCGATGACAAACACAAAAAAGTGTATAAAAAATCAGTTAATTATTGTAGACACTTTGGTCCTTTTCATGAACCCACTAATATAAATGGAGAGTATGTATCTTTTTAAATATATGGTATAATTGCAGGAATTAATTGTAGAAAAAAAGTAGTTAAATTGAGGCAGGGAGAAACACTTAAATCAAGATTTGGGATATATTTAGCCAAAGATTTTATTCCGATAGTAAAGAGAAATGATTTAACGACAAATCCAAATTATCATCACTTTGATATTCTTATTAATTCTCAAACATTTGAATTGACAGCAGATAGGAATAATATTTCTAATGAAGATGACCCTAAAGTAAAATGGGTTCTTGAAAGAGCTAGGAAAATAATAGAAGAGGAAATAATGCCTATTGCTGAAGAAAGTTACTTTAAACTAAGAAAATATGAAGAAATAGATAAGGCAATAAGAGATAAAAAAAATGAGATTCAGTTAAGATTAGAAAAATTTGATACAATAGCAAATCTGAATATAAGTGAAATTCCAATATTAAAAAGTCCAGATAATGAATCGCAAGTTTCTTTGCTATTTACGTCTTTAATTTCAAATAGTGAAATGAAAAATGAGATAAAATATATTAAGAAAATAGGACAGTATTCACATCAATCTACAACTGATATGATATGTATAGATAATGAAAATAATAAAGTCTTAGTAGAAATTGAGTATAAATTAAGTTCATTATTTAAGCATGACCATCCTTATGAAACATTTGATTATGTTGTATGCTGGGATGTTGACTTAGATATAAATGAAAAAAAGAGATTAAGAGATGGCAATGTATTAGTGTTAAAAAAGGAAGGCGAAAAATGGATTCTAAAATATGGAGCCCAAAAAGTAATTCCTATTATAGAGCTAAAATCAGTAATAAATAAAATAAGAAAAATTTAAAAATTGCATGTCGGTATATAGTTATAGATGATTCAAATTAATTATAGATAAGGATAATGTTTAAAGTTATGTGTGGAACTGCCTTTGTAATCAATAAATACATTTACTTATACTTACACATTAACATAAACAAAGTGAAAATAATTGTTGAATACTAAAATTATCTATGTCTTAAATATGTAATTCAATGGTGTTATAGAGAATAGCATTGGACCCATGCTATAAGGATATAGAAAATTTATATAAGAATGATCTCGAATGGATAGTACTGATTAGCACCAGTACTATGTTACCATAAACACATTTTTTATTTAATTTATTTTACTCCGTTAAATTAAGCCTTTATAAAATTCTATATTTAAATAAATGTGTCTAAATAATTTATTAAATTATTATATAAAAATTTGATTGCATGACAAATGCTATATAAATATGAGTTGTAGAGTGTCTAAATTAAAAATAACGGCAATATATCACAATACAGTAAATAGAATGGTTAGATAAAATTATACAAAAGGCAAGTGTCCATATAAATTTGCACATCTGCCACAAGGATTGGTATACTTTAAAAATTACAAAAGATAAAATACATTTCAATAAATAATGAGGATCAAATATTAACCCCTACTAAATTAGGGAAATCAATATATGATGTGGTAAATCAGTCCATTCCATCCCTTTTAAGGCCAGAATTAACAT
This sequence comes from Anaeromonas gelatinilytica, assembly GCF_016820635.1. Classification (GTDB taxonomy): domain Bacteria; phylum Bacillota; class Clostridia; order Tissierellales; family SIT17; genus Anaeromonas; species Anaeromonas gelatinilytica. The sequence goes on from NZ_WSFU01000143.1 coordinate 12,226, forward strand.
CCAGCTGGGAGAAAGGCCTAGGAATGATAGCCAATGGAGAGATACAGTCCGATGAGTACACGAAAAAGCTAGAAGGATATATAATGAGAAACACTCAATTAGTGAATCCCTTTATAATTTATAATATAATCAAATACCATGGAAATGAATAAGTGAAATTTAAAATAGGCTGTACTAATTAGGGATACTTATAGTGCAATCTATTTTTAAATTATATAAGCAATTGTAATAAATCATTGCCAAAGTTTGATTTTATCTTTTGTAACTATAGTATATGTTGAGAATATTGATTTTTTAGAAAAAATACAAGTACATTTATTATACAAAGAAAATAGTAAAAATCAAACAAAGAATGGAGTTTGCAATTCACTGAATCATCGGCTAAATAAAATATGATATAATGAATTTATATCTATATTTTGGCAATTATTATTTATATTTTTATTTAATATTAGGTAATTAGCTTTTGTATATAGTTAATTAAAAGGTAGGAGAGAAATATGTAAGTGTTTATCCTACTATTAATTTTCTTATCAATTATAGTGATTTTTTATAAGATTGCTTTTAATAAAAACACATTACAATCAGAAATCGTAATATATTAATGTTGTATTTAATGGATTAGATTATTATTAAGAGGAGAGGATAACATGGAATTGAAACTTAATTTAAGAAATAATTCATACGATTACCTAATAAATTCTATTGATACTTATGAGAAGGCTATCAATTATGGGGATCATCATCTTACTACATATTATGAAAAACTGAAGCTAAAAACATCCTTTATATTACTACTTCAATCATATGAGCTCATGTTAAAGGCAATATTATATGATAAGCATAAAAATCTTATATATACAAATATTGATTTACAAAGGTTAGATAATGCTCATACTGTTAGTTTTATAAATGCTATTAATCGTATAAATAACTTTACTGAATATACAATAGAAGAAAAAGATAAAACAGTTTTAATTAAATGTAGCAAATTACGTAATGATTTTATACATTATCAAGTAAACATTCACTTTGAGCAATTAAGACAAGAACTATTAAATTTATTTGTATTATATAACAAAATTCATTGTTATTTTTATGGTCATTATATAAAAATCTCTCATTGGAAAGATATAAAGTTAGAAAAACAGATAAACAATAAATTTAAAAATATTTTAAACGATACTAATTTTACTATTTTCAGAGGGCGAGACTTTTTAAAGGAAAATTTGCAAGAATTTAAAAAAGAATTAGAATCTAACCAAAATTATCACCATTATATATCTGTTAATAATAAAAAATACAAAAGAATTAAGATGGGATCTGAAAATGATTTTTTTAGAGAATTAGATAAAGTTGAATATATATCAGATATATATGAAAGAGAATATTGTCATGATTGCTTAGCTAAAAATGGAAAGTATCATATGTTTGAATATCATTGTGATTTAGAAGTTTGCCCAGTTTGTGGAGGACAAATATTAACCTGCGGATGTATTAAAAGTAAAGCTGAATAATAAAATGTTTAATTTTCTTATCCATAATTTATAATACATTGGATGGAAAGGAGAATTATTATAACCCCAGTTAATAAATATCAACCATAAGTTTATAAGATGTTCGTTTAATACGGGTACTTTTTAAGAAACACGATTAATGCATTTATTGAGGTTTAAAAACAATATATAGAAAAGAAAAGCCTAGTGAATTAATTATATATTATATTTATGTGAACTTAAGACTTTAATAGAAAGAGGCAATATAAGAGTGGTGATAAAGGACAAGCTAGGGGAAGAAAGAGAAGTTATTTAATTTCAAAATACTGACTTTATATATGATTCTATTTATATATTGTTATAGAATGTCCCATTTAATGATAGAAAACGGAGCATTCATAATAGACTAGTAATGTTAAAATATAGTGAAGTGATTAAATAGTGCCATTATGAATGAGGATAATGTGTATGTTAGATGATCTAGATGCATTTTGTATAAAAAAGGGGAGTAATAACAATGTCAAACTTTGCTTTAGAATTACCAAGTGTTAAAAAGATGAAAAAAGATATATATCGGCTTAAATTTTTAGCACCTTTGGGAGGGAAAAAAGTTAAGGATCAATTAAAACAGCAGGAAAAACAATTTAATAAATTAGTTGAAGGTATTAACAAATTCAATGAAAATTTTTCAAAGAAAGGATGGATTTTATATGATCTCTTTGACATAAATGTTATGTTTAAGGCTAATGAAATATATGAAAAAGAAGGTGCTGCAAATGCCGAGAAAGTCTTAATTGATTACTATATAAATGATTTTGAATTTAATAAGAATAGATTAAATACACATCCAGAATTTATCTGTAGATTTAATTTAATTAACTTAGCATTTGATGATCATATGAATGAAAGATATCATGCTAGTGTTCCTGTCTTCCTTATAATTATTGATGGAATAGTTAATGATTATACAAAAAGAAAAGGATTTTTTGCTGAAGGAACAGATGTTAGTGCTTGGGATTGTTTAGTTGGTGCAGATGAAGCTTTAGATAAACTAAAAAATGCATTTAACCAAAGTAGAAAGAGAACAAATGATGAAAGAATTGAAATGCCATATAGAAATGGAATTTTGCACGGACGGGATTTAAATTACAACAATGCATATGTATCATGTAAATGTTTAGCATTATTATTTGCAATTCATGATTGGATGAGTAAGAAAAAAAATGAAAAAAATAGAAAAGAAAAATTCAAGCAAGAGTCAGTGCCACCTACATTTAAAGAACTTGCAAGACAGATAAGAAAGAATGAGTTTGACAAAAAAAGAATTAGTGAATGGAGTAGAAAAGAGATTCTAATTAATAGAGATATTCCAGAGTCGGGAGATATTCAGGAATATAGCAACTATAAATGCATAGAACCTATTATAAATATGCGTAAATATTGGAAAGAAAAAAATTATGGTAAATTATCTTTGATACTTAATAATATGTATAGATATGAGTCAAATGAAAAACTAAGACCTAAATTATGTAGGCAACAATTTACTAATAAAGAATTTATATCGTTTAAGATTAAAGAAGTTGAGGATAGAGCTATATCACTTAAAAGAATACTTATTGAAGTGAAGTGGAGTATTAAAGATAATGTAAAGAATGCTGAGTTAGAGTTTGGTATAATTTATCAAGATGAAGATGAAAAGGCCTTAATACCAGAAGAAAAGGAGGGTACTTGGGTATTGATACCATGGGATGTGTCTGAATTAAATTCTTTCTAGGAGGAAGAATGTCTATAGCAATTAACAATATTCATTATGAAAAAAACTCAGAAATTATATATTTACCTAAATTTCAAGGATAAGGTATTTTTTAGTACTTTATTCTTCATTATTTTTTATATTTTGTAATTATCGCCACACTATTATAAATCTAGAATGAGGTTTTATGAAATTATAATTAATAAAACTTTTCATTAGCATTATAACTTTTATAAAAGGTTTTATAAATAGAAAAATAGGTACTTAATATATAAGAAGAATATTAAAAGAAGATATGTATAAAGGATTACAGAAGACTAAGTATGTGAAT
>NZ_WSFU01000007.1 GCF_016820635.1 Anaeromonas gelatinilytica
AAAGATATGATTTCCATCACAAATTCGAAATCATATCTTTTTTGGACTTTTTCAGTGGCCTCCCTTGATTGAGGTGGTATTTTTAATTACTTTTTTAATAATATTATTTTGAGATTATTAAAAGATAATGTGAGATGACATTATGATAAGAAATAATAAAAATTGTGTAAAGAGATTATTGACAAAATATGAAAAGTACTATATTATTTATGCCAGATATTCATACTTACGAAAATAATAATTATATACATGAAAAACAAAAGAAAATTTTCACTTTCATTTAGTAGAAGTGAAAATTAAATGAATTTTATGAACAAAAAACTGCTAAAGTTAAAGAAAGGGGGAGCAACATGATAGAAAAAGAAGTGAAGCATATTGATTTTACAAAAGATAGAAGATTTATCGGACATCCTAAAGGGATGATGGTAACATCATCAATGGCTCTGGCTCATGCCTTTGGTAATTACGGAATGAGCGCTATTTTAATTTATTACCTTTATACTGCAGTAGCTGAAGGAGGTTTGGGCTTTTCGCAGACCAATGCAGCTCAGTTTGTAAACGTTTACAGCTCCTTATCCTTTATGGCTGGAGTTATTGGTGGTTATGTGGCAGACCGGTTTTTAGGTGTAAGGAAGGCTCTTACGATAGGATATGCAGTTAAAACAGTGGGTTATTTTCTCTTGGCTATTCCCGGGGGAGGACCGGTACTTTATCTGACCAGCCAGTTTATGTTGCTTGTTTCAGGCATGTGTATGGGAACCAGCCTTTATGCGCTTGCAGGAAAGCTTTATGAAGAAGGCGATGATAGACGTGACGGCGGATTCAGTATTATGTACGTTATGAATAACGTAGGTGCAGTAGCCCCAGTAATTACTGGAACGATAGCGCAGGTTTTAAACTACCACATTGGATTCTTATTTGCTGCTGTAATACAGCTTTTAGGATGGATACTTTATGTATTAACTCAGAATAGCATGTTTGGTGATGCGGGTCTTAAACCGGATGATCCGGTCTCAGAAGATAAAAGAAGAAAATCATTTTTTAAAATTGCAGCTGCAATATTCATATTTGCAGCAGTCGTTATAGGCATGTTGGCATCGGGAATTTGTACTCCAACTACTTTATGTAATGCAGTCAGCATTATAAGTATTTTTATTCCATTAGCATATCTTGTTTATATTTATACCAGCAAAAAAACAACTAGAGAGGAAGCAGTCAGAATTATTCCGTTCGTTTTCATTTTTGTGGCAAACTGTTTTAATATGATGATATGGAATCAGTCTACTACTATTTTAGCAATTTACGCAGCGGAACGTGTTAATATGAACTTTTTTGGGCTTGAACTGACACCAGCAGCCTTCCAGACTGTTCCAGCAGTTTTTGCAGTAATATTTGGAATATTTGCCAGTGGCCTCTGGACAAAATTAGGTGATAAGCAGCCCAGCACATCATTAAAGTTTGGAATTGGAACGGTTTTCTGGGCGCTTGGACCTTTATTTATGATTATACCATTTATGCTATATTCAGTTGATGTAAAAGTAAGTCCGATGTGGTTAATGATTTTCTATGCATTGGTAATATGGGGTGAAGCAATGACTTCACCAGTTGGAATGTCGGCTTCTACAAAGGTTGCTCCAGTTGCTTTTACTGCACAGATGGTAACAGTTTGGCAGTTAAGCCAGTCTACAGGTTCCGGATTAAGTGCTCTTGCCGTAAACTTTTATAAAGAAGGAAGTGAAAGTCTCTATTTTTTGGGGATAGGAGGAGTTACCCTTTTTGTAGGAATGATACTGTGGGTATTCAGTAGGAAATTAAGTGAGTTAATGGAATAATCGCAAGATTGTAAGAGAAATAAGGAGAAGTGTGAAATGATTTTATTGGCAAGGAATGTAATTACGGGGGACGGCAAAACCTGTCTGAAGAATATGGCAATTTTAATAGGAAAAGATGGAAAGATTGAAAAAATAGCTCTTTTTACACAACTTAAAATGGAATTTTCCCTAGAAGAAGTAAAAGATTATGGAAATGCTTCTATTTTACCAGGATTATTTGATATGCATGTGCACCTTGGGTATTACTACAGTTAACCTGATCTGGCTGAATATGATGACTTCTTATATGATACAGTATGGACTGACACCTTTGGAAACAGTCAGAACAGCTACTTTGAATGCGGCTTCAGTATTGGGAATAGAAGAGAAGACAGGACATTAAAAAGAAGGACTTCCGGCGAATTTTCTAATAACGGAAGGGGATATTTCAAATGATATTGAAAAGCTTGATAGTGTAATTTGTGTTTTTAAAGATGGAAAGCTAGTATATGAAAATAAAAAGGAGAGATGAATTTAATGAATGAAGAAAAGCTATTATCTTATATGGAAGAAAAACATTTAGATGGATTCTTTGTATCAAAGAAGGAAAATGTACGCTACATCAGTGGTTATACAGGAGATGACAGTTATTTGTTTATTACAAATTCTGCATATTTCTTTCTTACGGATCCAAGGTACACAGAGCAGGCAGCAGCTGAATGTCCTCAGTACAAAGTAGTGAACTGGAGAAAACCAGGTAGGACAATAGGAGACACGGTTGGAGAACTGATGGAGGAAAACGGACTTTCCACTCTAGCTTTTGAAGCAGATAATATGAATTTTGCAGATTATCAGATATTCAGTCAGGCAATTAAGGGAGAACTCGTTCCTGAAATTGGTGTAATCGAAAAAATGCGCCAGATTAAAAATAAACAGGAAATTGAATATCAAAAGGCAGCATGTGAAATTTCTTGTCGTGCACTGGAAAAGCTTTTACCTGAAATCAGAGTGGGGGTAACTGAAAAAGAGTTGGCTGCTAAGCTGTCCTTATATATGGTTATGGAAGGTGCGGACACGATGCCTTATGGAAATATTCTGATATCTGGAGCCAGAACCTCTCTTTTACATGGAATTCCTTCTGAAAAGGCAATCGAATATGGAGATTTTGTATTGATGGATTTCGGCTGCCAGGTACATGGCTATATGTCAGACATGACGAGAACGGTTGTAGTTGGAAAGGCAACAGACAAGCAGAAAGAAGTGTATGAATTGGAAAAAAAGATGGTAGAGGACAGTCTTGCTGTGACAAAAGCAGGGGTTACTGGAAGGGAGATTTATCGAGCATCCTTGAAGGCCTTGGAAGGAACAGAATATATGGGATATCAGTATACTAATATTGGTCACGGTATAGGACTTTTTGTGCATGAAGGTCCATTTTCTTCAGAGTCTGATCAGACACCGTTGTTATCTGGAAACGTAAGGACGATTGAGCCTGGAATTTATATTCCTAGCTGGGGAGGGGTAAGAATAGAGGATCAGATACTTGTAACAGAAGATGGTTATGAAAATATGGTTCGTTTTACCCATGATTTAATAGAGTTATAGTAATAATAAAAGGCTTTTCTGTATATTTGCATTCAAAATTTTAGCTGAAGTGTTAATGACAGCTTGATTTATCCAAAACATAATGGGAATTTCTGCCGATGATACGTTGTACACATGGATCATCGGCAGAAATTTTATCTAAACCTATATTCCAATACCAGTTAGTTGTCAAGTTTTTAGCTTTTTTCACAGTAAGATTATAATACAAATTCATCTCCATGAACAAAAGGATTTGGAGTGTTTACTGTCAATATTTTTACAATGCGGTTTGTTTTATTAATCCAGTTATGCGGTAAATTAGAATGGATTTGTATACTATCGCCAGGGTTCAGGCAATACTCACCGCCATCCAAATATACAATGAGGACACCTTCTAATACGTAGATGAACTCTTCACCATAATGATGATACATTTCTAATTCATCAAGATCTGTATTTGCAAACGGCATAAGATGAAAGATTCTTGGAAGGTAGTTAAATTCATCAATATTGTTAGTTAAAATATACTGGATAATCTGAGGACTAACCTGACTGCAGCGTAATTCAAAACTGCGGCTGACTGGATATTTTTTTTCAGAATCCGAGGCAGAGTCAAAAAAGACAGACATGCTGACACCGAGGATTTCAGCCAGCTTAGCTAGTGAATCAATAGCGATAGAAGAGATCCCACGTTCTAATTGTGAAAGAAATCCGATAGATAGTCCGGATTTTTCGCTTAGTTGCTTTAAAGTATATTTTTTTGCTGTTCGAAGTGCTTTTAATTTAGCACCTATAGTAATGTTATGATCCATAATTGTAACCTCCTCCAATACTAAATTATTTATAAGCTTCATTGTTCTCACTATATAAGATGAAAATGAAAACGTCAACCCCAAAACATGAAAGAGTTTCGCTATAATGAAAATTATTTCGTTAATAATGAAAATATGAAAGATTATCATTGTTTTTTTAAACTGGTTTCCTTTATATGCTGCGGGCTTTACAGTACAAGAGCAGGCAATAATCTGGATCGTATAATAATAGGAGCCATCTTTCTGATGGTTCCAGGAATACCGTTAACCAACTCAGTACGGAATTTTCTTGAGAATGATTACAGAACTTATGAGCGAGAAAGGCCACATCTGAAGAAGTGGGCTTTCTCGCTCATAAATTCTGTAAGACATATTAATGAATACCAATTATCTTGGCAGAATACATTCCATAATTTTGTCATTGTATGATCTTAATGAAAGATTTTTTATGATGATGATAATAAGGAACAATGTGTATATTAATAAGATTTTAGTCAGGAAAAAATATTGAATAAAAACAAAGTGTAAAATATTAAAATTCCTCTATACTTATAAGTACAGAGGAATTCCTATTGTAAAAAATTAGTATAAGCTATATAATATATTGGACTATAAAAATAGAGGATGAGAAATTGATGGATTTTTTACCTATATCAAGAAAAGATATGAAAAAAAGAGGATGGGATCAATTAGATTTTATTATTGTTTCTGGTGATGCATATGTGGATCATCCTTCTTTTGGAACAGCAATAATAAGTAGAGTATTAGAAGGTCGTGGATATAAGGTGGGGATTATACCTCAACCTGATTGGAGAACTGTTGATGATTTTAAGAGGTTAGGGAAACCTAGATTAGCTTTTCTTATAACTGGAGGAAATATAGACTCTATGGTAAATCACTATACTGTTGCCAAAAAAAGAAGAAAAGATGATCTTTATTCTCCAGGAGGAAAAAGTGGTTATCGTCCAGATAGAGCAACCATAGTATATAGTCATAAGGTAAAGGAAGCTTATAAGGATGTACCTATTGTATTAGGTGGAATAGAGGCAAGTCTTAGAAGACTAGCCCATTATGATTACTGGGATAATAGAGTAAGAAGATCAATATTATTAGATTCTAGAGCAGATTTATTAGTATATGGAATGGGAGAGAAACAAATAGTAGAGATAGCAGAATCCTTGGAAAGTGGACTACCTATAGAAGAGATAACTTATATAAAGGGTACTGTATATAAGACAATGGATAAAGACAGAGCCTATGAACCAATAGTATTAAATTCTTATGAAGATATTATAAAGAATAAAAGAAGATATGCAGAAAGTTTTATGATTCAATATAGAAATATGGACTCAATACAGGGAAAACCATTAATAGAACCTTATAAAGATAATTATTATATTGTACAGAATCCTCCACAAGTACCTATTAATAGAATAGATTTAGATGATATATATAAACTTCCTTATATGAGAAATTATCATCCCATATATAATGATAAAGGTGGCATACCAGCAATAAAAGAAGTTAAATTCAGTATTATTAGTAATAGAGGTTGCTTTGGAAATTGTAATTTTTGTGCTTTAGGTTTTCATCAAGGAAGAGTAATACAGTCAAGAAGTCATGAATCTATATTAGAGGAAGCTGAAAAAATAGTAGATGATAAAGAATTTAAAGGATATATCCATGATGTGGGAGGACCTACAGCTAATTTTAGAAATAGAGCTTGTAAAAAGCAGGAGAAATATGGAGTTTGTATAAATAAACAATGTTTATTTCCAAACCCATGTAATCAATTAGAGATAGACCATAGGGATTATCTTAATCTTTTGAGACGTTTAAGGAAAATACCAGAGGTAAAAAAAGTATTTATTAGGTCGGGGTTGAGGTATGATTATCTAATTCATGATAAGGATGATAAGTTTTTTAAAGAGTTATGTGAGTATCATATAAGTGGTCAATTAAAAGTTGCTCCTGAACATATATCACCAGAAGTATTAGATAAAATGGGTAAACCTAAAAGAGAAGTCTATGAGAAATTTATAGATAAATATGAAAAAATAAATGAGAAATTAGGGATGAATCAATTTGTGGTACCATATTTAATGTCTAGTCATCCTGGATCTACATTAAAAGATGCTATTGAATTAGCAGAGTATCTAAGGGATATAAATCATAGACCAGAACAAGTACAAGATTTTTATCCTACTCCGGGAACATTATCTACGTGTATGTATTATACAGAGTTAGATCCTAGAAGTATGAAAAGAGTATATATCCCCAAATCTCCTCATGAAAAGTCAATGCAACGAGCTTTGATTCAGTATACATTACCTAAAAATTATCAACTTGTAAAAGAAGCTTTGTTAAAAGCCGGCAGAAGGGACTTAATAGGACATCATAAGAAGGCATTGATAAGACCAAAAAATAATTAATTAACAAAATGTCCTAGAATGTTGTTTATTCTAGGTATTTTTATTAATCAAATGAAAAATATAGATAAAAAATATTAAAAAAAAGTAATAAACCTATTGATTCATAGAATAAAATAATATACAATAGGAAAATAATCAGATTATAATAAATATTTAAAAAATAACAATACAGTATTCGTGGAGGAGGTAATTATAACTGGAATTATATATATTTTATACTTGTCTGATTATTTAATAATATAAATGAATTAGGGGGATGGTAATAAATGGAAGAAAATAACAGAGGACAATGGGGCTCCAAGCTGGGATTTATTTTAGCGGTTATTGGTTCAGCGGTTGGCTTAGGAAATATATGGAGATATCCCTATCTATTATATTCAAATGGAGGAGGAGCATTTTTAGTACCATATTTTATAGCATTATTTACTGCAGGCATACCATTAGTTATATTAGAATATGGATTTGGTCATAAGTTTAGAGGTTCAGCTCCATTATCTTTTGCTAGAGCAAATAGAAAGTTCGAATGGCTTGGTTGGTGGCCTAGTATTACATCATTTATAATAATGATTTATTATACACTTATATTAAGTTGGGCAATGAATTATTTATTTTTCTCTTTTGGTCAGACTTGGGGTATAGATACTAATTCATTCTTTTTTGGGGACTTTCTACAGGCTAGTAGTGGACCTTTCGATTTAGCTGGAATAAGATGGCCAATTTTTATTGGAATAGCTTTTATTTGGTTTGTCAATTGGTTTGTAACTTATAATGGAGTTTCTGGTGGAATAGAGAAATTAACGAAGGTATTAATACCAGCTTTGGCTATTATCATGGTTATTATAGTTATTAGAGGAGTAACATTACCTGGAGCAACATTAGGATTAAATAAATTATTTACTCCAGATTGGTCTAAAGTTAAGGATTTAAATGTATGGATGGATGCCTACGGGCAAGTATTCTTTTCTTTAAGTATAGCAATGGGTATATTAATAACATATTCTAGTTATCTTCCTAAGAAAACAGATATAAATAATAGTGCATTTATCACTGCCTTTTCAAATAGTGGATTCGAGTTTTTATCGGCTATTGGAGTTTTCGGAATATTGGGATTCATGGCTACTAGTCAAGGAATACCTATCGAAGAGGTGGCAAATGAGGGTATTGGACTTGCATTTGTAGTTTTTCCAAAGGTATTCTCATTAATGGGATCATTGGGTACTGTATTTGGAGTATTATTTTTCTTAGCATTAGTTTTTGCTGGATTAACATCTAGTATTTCATTATTTGAAGCTTTTTCTAGTGCGATAATAGATAAATCCGGTATTAAAAGGCAAAAAATAGTTACTATAACAGCTATTGTTGGATTTTTAGTAAGTATTGTGTATGCTACAGGGGCAGGATTATTTATACTAGATATTGTTGATGCATTTATTAATTCATTTAGTATAGTAACGATAGGATTATTAGAAGCATTAATTATTGGATGGGTAATTGGAGCAGATAAGATAAGAAGTCATAATAATTCGATTTCAATATTTAGAGTAGGAAAATGGTGGGAAGTAATGATAAAGTTTGTGACACCTGCTATTTTGACATATATGCTTATAACTAAAATTATAAGTGAATTTAAAAACCCTTATGGTGGTGGAGATTATACTACTTCAGCATTAGTATTATTAGGTTGGGGACTTGTAGGCGCTATTATAATATTGTCATTTGTAGTAAATAAAACCAAATGGAAAAAAGGAATGTTAGAAGAAAATAATTATGTTGAGGAGGAAAATTAGATGACTGGTGTATCCATAGCATTTTTCTTATTTGGTGCGGTAGTATTGTGGGGAGGATTAGCTGTTACTTTGACCATTGCTTTAAGAGATGGTAAAAATAATTAAATATAAAAAACAAAACATCATTTTTAAAAATGATGTTTTGTTTTGAAAAAAATAATTATATTTATAAATTTGAATTTTGTAATAATTGCCAGTAATAGGTATGTTATAATATAACTAATGATAAATTATATATAAGGAGGTATAAAATGTTAAAGTTTAATAATTACAAATATGAACGACCTAATATGAAAGAGTTAGAGGAAAGTTTTAATAAATTAATTGATAAATTTAATAATGCTGATTCTTTTGAAATTCAAAACAATGTAATGAAAGAAATTAATCGCTTAAGAAATACTTTTGAGAGTATGGAAAATCTTGTGGCAATCAGACATAGTATTGATACAAATGATGAATTTTATGATGAAGAAAAAGATTTTATGGATGATGCTACTCCTACATATCAGGGATTAGTAAGTAAATTTTATAAAGCATTGACTGAATGTAAATTTAGAGATGAGTTGGAGAAAAAATGGGGAAAACAAGTATTTAAAATAGCAGATTTACAATTGAAAACTTTCTCTCCAGAAATAATTGAAGATTTAAAAAAGGAAAATAAACTTTCTAGTGAATATACTAAGCTTAGGGCGTCAGCTAAGATTCAATTTGAAAGAGAAGAAAGAAATTTATCTCAAATGGGACCATTTCTTCAATCTAAGGATAGAGATATTAGAAAAAAAGCTCAAGAAGCTTTTAATAAATTTTTTGAGGAAAATGAGAAAAAATTCGATGATATGTATGATGAAATGGTAAAAGTTCGTCATAATATTGCTAGAAAATTAGGATATAGAAACTTTATTCAATTAGGTTATGATAGACTTACAAGAAGTGATTATAATGCCAAAATGGTGGCTAATTATAGAAAACAAGTTTTAGATAATATAGTTCCTATTGCTATTAAATTAAGAAAGAGACAGGCAGATAGATTGGGGTTAGAGAGCCTTAGATATTATGACGAGCCCTTAGAATTTTTGACAGGTAATGCTACTCCAAAAGGAGAGCATGATTGGATGTTGGAAAATGGAAAGAAAATGTATAAGGAATTGTCTAATGAGACAGATGAATTTTTTAATTTCATGCTTGATAAAGAATTATTAGATTTAATGGCTAAAAAAGGAAAAGCTGGAGGAGGATATTGTACTTTTATAGCAGATTATAAATCTCCATTTATATTTTCCAATTTTAATGGAACTTCAGGAGATGTAGATGTACTTACCCATGAGGCAGGCCATGCTTTTCAAGTATATTCTAGCAGAAATTATGAATTACCAGAGTATGTGTGGCCTACATTAGAAGCATGTGAAATACATTCAATGAGTATGGAATTTTTTGCATGGCCATGGATGGAACTATTTTTTAAAGAGGATGTGGAAAAATATAAATTTGCCCATCTAAGTGGAGCATTATTATTTATTCCTTATGGGGCAACAGTAGATGAATTTCAACATTTCGTTTATGAAAATCCTACTGCAACTCCGGCAGAAAGAAAGACTAAGTGGAGAGAAATAGAGAAAAAGTATCTTCCAAATAGAGATTATGAAGATAATGAGTTCCTAGAAAGAGGAGGATATTGGTTTAGACAAGGACATATATTTAGTAATCCTTTCTATTATATAGATTATACATTAGCTCAAGTTTGTGCATTCCAATATTGGGTTAAATCTAAGGAAAATAGAGACTCTGCTTGGGATAGTTATTTAAAGTTATGTAAAGCAGGAGGAAGTAAGTCTTTCCTGGAATTAGTAGAGTTAGCTAATCTTGATAATCCTTTTGAAGATGGAAGTATAAGTAAAGTTACTGGACCAATAGAAGAATGGCTAAATAGTGTTGAAGATAAGAAATTGTAATATGAAGTAAAGTTGATTGCTCATTAGAGTAATCGACTTTATTTTTTGTATAGGAAAGTTTATTTAATAAAAGTTTTAGACTATTGATGAATACAAGGGTTAATAGTTATAGAAAATATTGGAAGACAATAAAAAATAGGAGTTGTAGGGGATGAAATCCCCTGCCGTATTAGAAGGGTGCTCAGGTGCATGCATTACGCACCGTCAAAGGGAAACTAGGTTTCCCTAGTGAAGCGGACACGTTTCTAGTCTGCCTTTTTATATAAACCTATTTTTAGAAAAGATGAAGATTATAATATATACGGTTTAATTCAGAATTAATTATAGTATAATGTAGATATATTATATAACTAGAAGGGGAGATATAGGAATGGAAAAGAAAGAAGAATTAAATGAAATATATGATACCCTAGTTAGAGTTTCTAATGCTATAGTTAGTGTGATTAATATTGATATTACAATAGTAGATAAAAATTTAAATAGAATAGCTGGTACAGGAAAGTATCTTGATAGTATAGGAGAAAAGTTAGACAGAAATTGTTTGTTTTCATATTCCTTAAGAAAAGGAGAAAGTTTTATTGTTGAAAACCCTAAATATCATAAGGCCTGCATAAATTGTGAAAATAGAAAAAAGTGTAAAGAACAGGCTCAGGTTTGTTGTCCAATAATAGTTGATGGTAATGTTGAAGGAGTAATAGGATTAATAGCTTTTAATGCTGAACAGAAAAGTATAATTGAAAAGAATAAAAGAAATTTATTAGAATTTTTAAATAGAATGGCAGATTTAATTTCATCAAAAATAAAGGAAAATAGAAAAAATGAAGAAACAATATTGATGGCTGAAGAATTAGAAATATTATTGAATTCAATGGATACTGGAGTTATATCTACTGATGATAAATATAAGATAAAAAGATATAATTCCATAGCAAAAGAAATGTTTAATATAGGAGAAAATAATTATATAGATAGAATCATAAAAGATATTCATATAGCTGATATGAAAAAGAAAAAGTGTCAAATTCATAATAAGGAATTTGAATATACGAATAATGATAGAAAATATAGAGCTTTTTATAATGTAAAACCAATAATTATAGAAGGTGAAGTTACAGGATGTATATTTACATTTAATAAAATGAAAGAAATGTTAAAGGTAGTGAATGATTTATCTAATACAAATATGACAACTACATTTGATGATATAATCGGAGATAGCTTAGAGCTTGATAGAGTAAAGGATTATGCAAGAAGAATATCTAAAGGGAATTCTACTGTACTTGTACAGGGAGAAAGTGGTACAGGAAAAGAATTATTTGCTCGAGCTATCCATAATTCAAGCGATAGAAGAAATAAGCCATTTATAGCTTTGAATTGTACAGCAATTCCAGAGAATCTTATAGAAAGTGAATTATTTGGATATGCAGAAGGTGCTTTTACAGGAGCTAAAAAAGGAGGCAAATTAGGAAAATTTGAATTAGCGCATAAGGGTACGATTTTTTTGGATGAAATAGGAGATATGCCCTTACATCTCCAAACTAAATTATTGAGAGTTCTTCAAGAAAATGTTATAGAGAGAGTTGGAGGAAATAATATTATTCCTGTGGATGTTAGAGTGATAACTGCGACAAATAAGATATTAGAAGATAAAGTTAAAGATAGAGAATTTAGAGAAGATTTATATTATAGATTAAATGTAATTCCGATAAATCTTCCATCATTAAGAAATAGAGTAGATGATGTAAATATATTAGCTTATAACTTTTTAAAGAAATTTAATTATAAATTAGATCGTAACATAAAATATATCGATGAAAGTGTTATAGATTTATTTAAAAGATATAATTGGCCGGGAAATATTAGGGAACTTGAAAATGTAGTAGAATATGCAGTTAATATGTGCAGTTCAGACACTATAAAATTAAATAATCTTCCTAGAAAATTTAAAGAGTCAACTGTATATAAAAATAAGACTATAGATAATATTATTCCATTGAGAGAATTAGAAAGAATAGAAATAAAGAAAGCATTGATAAAGTTTGGCAGAGATAAGAATGGAATTGAGCAAGCTTCTAAAAATTTAGGTATAAGTAGATCTACAATATATAGAAAAATAAAAGAATATGATATATAAAAAGTCTCAAATTGAAATTTAAATCTCAATTTGAGACTTTTTATATTAATTGCTAGTATCAATTTGAGATTTATAATTAATAAATGTGATAATTATCTAATGGCATGGATATTGCATAAACAGTATTAATAAAAATACTGTTAAGAGGATGATAATATGAAATTAGGAAAAATAATTATTGATATATTGAAAGATGAAGTTGTACCTGCCATGGGATGTACTGAACCTGTAGCTGTAGCTTTTGCGTGTGGAAAGGCTAAAGAAATTTATGATGGTGATGATAAAAATATAGAGAAGATTGAGGTTTTAGTAAGTCCTAATATATATAAAAATGGTTTAGGTGTAGGGGTTCCTAATACTAAGGAAATTGGATTGGATATAGCCGGTGCATTAGGATTAATTATAGGTAATGGAGACAAAGGATTGGAAATACTTGAAAATGTTACAGAGAAACATATTGTAGCGGCTCATACTTTAATGGAAAGTAATAGGTTTGATGTGAGTATAAAAGATACTATAGAAAAAGTATTTATAGAGGTTAATATTAAATCTAAAAATCAGGATATTAAACTTATTATAAAAAACAAACATAATGAGATTAATTATATTGAAAAGAATTCTAAGATTTTATATGAGAAGGAAGGGAATGTGAAATCTAGTTCAACAAAAGATTTTAGTTATATACAAAAACACAGAATAAGAGATATTATAAGAGAGATTGAAAATATGGACAGTGAAGATTTAGAATTTTTATTAGATGGACTAGTCATGAATTCAAAAATTGCAAAAAGAGGACTTGAGGAGAAGTTAGGAATTGGAGTAGGGTATAAATATAAGGAAATGATGCAGAAAGCAATAATATCTAATGATATATTTAATAGTGCAATGGTTCTTACTGCAGCTGGGGCAGATGCTAGAATGTCAGGAATTAATATGCCTGTTATGAGTTCTAATGGTAGCGGAAATAATGGACTTACAGCTATACTTCCTATAGTAGCTTATAATAATAAATTTCCTCAAAAAAAGGAAAAGCTTGTTAAGGCTCTTGCTATAAGTCATATAATAAATTGTTATATAAAAGGTCATATAGGAAGATTATCGGCATTATGTGGTTGTGGAGTAGCTGCTGGAACAGGAGCTAGTGTAGCTATAACCTGGCTTATGGGGGGGAATTATGATCAGATAGATGGAGCAATTAAAAATATGATAGCTAATGTAAGTGGTATGATATGTGATGGAGCAAAAGGAAGCTGTGCTTTAAAAGTATCTACGTCAGCATCAGTAGCTATTCAATCAGCTTTTTTATCAATGAATGATGCTATAGCTCCTGAAAAGAATGGAATTATATCAGAAACATCGGAAGAAACAATAAAAAACTTAGGGTTATTAAGTACAGATGGAATGGATAAAACAGATGGAGTTATTTTAAATATAATGCAGAATATGGCGTAAATTAAGCTAACCCTGACATTTGTCAGGGTTAGCTTATTACTTCTATAGGTTGAATACATTTTGCAAAATATACCGTACTGATATCATCTCCTCGGTCGTTTTCGAACATATGGAAAAGTGTATATCCATAGTTTTTAAGAAGTCTCATTTGAGGGAAATTAGAAGACCAAGTTCTTCTAACTATAAATGGAAGAATTAAATCATCAGGTAATTTTTGCTCTATAAACCTATTAAACTTAGAAGCTATTTTTTGTCCTCGATATTCTGGATGAACACATGCTATTTTCACATAATTACATGGCGTATACTTTGCTATTAAATCTTCATAATAATTATGATAAAAAATTGAAAAACCTACTAATTTACTTTCATCTAGAGCTAATATAAACTTTGATGTATCTGTAAATAGACATTCAAAGTAGTTTATAGGTCCTAAAGGATTATTCTCCCTAGAGGATAAAGGTGGATAAAAATCCTTATCACATAAAAGTAGTATTTCCCAAATACTATCTTTAAAAGGGAGTATTTCAATCAAATTATCAATGAATTTTAATTTTACCATGGTCACCTCATCACGTTCTATTGAAATTCGGAATAGAAATCCGTATAAAAATTATATAATAGTAGTTATAAAATAGCAATATATTAAATAAAAAATTTAATATATTAAATTTAAATGATTTTAGAATTTTTTATAAGAAATAATTATGAATAGTATGTCTATTATTTATCATGGATTAAATAAATTAATTTTGCTATAATATTTTATTGAGAGGAGGAGATAAGGTGGGTATTGTAAGCTTTTTAAAGTTAGTTGAGATTCAAACTAAGGTAGCAAGTATGATCCCTTTAATTTTAGGAACAGTATATACATTATATAGATATGAAGATTTTCATATTGAAAACTTTCTTTTAATGTTTATTTCATTGTTATCATTTGATATGGCAACAACCGCAATAAATAATTATATTGATCATAAAAAGGCTATAAAAACAGAAGGTTTTGGCTATGAAAAGCATAATGGAATAGTAAAATATGGTATTAAAGAAAGTACAGTAAGAATTATTATAGGAGTACTTTTGATTATAGCCATAGTTTTTGGTGTATTGCTATTTTTAAATACAAATTTAGTAGTATTATTTTTAGGAATTATATCTTTTGGAATAGGGGTATTATATACTTTTGGACCTATTCCAATATCTAGAATGCCGTTGGGAGAAATTTTTTCAGGTTTTTTTATGGGTTTCATAATACCATTTATATCCATTTATATCCATGTATATAATGAAGGTATTGTATCAATATTGTTTAAAGGCGCAACTATAAGTATTTCATTGACAATTATAGATATAATAAGTATATTTTTGATATCCTTACCAGCAGTATTAGGCATATCCAATATAATGTTAGCCAATAATCTATGTGATATGGAAGAAGATATAGAAAATAGAAGATATACTTTACCTATATATATAGGTAGAGAAAGTGGATTAAAATTATTTAAATATTTATACTATATAGGTTATATAGATATAATTATATTGATTTTTTTAAAGGTATTACCTGTGATTTCTTTATTGGCACTATTTACTTATATTCCTGTAAAGAAAAATATAGATTTATTTTTTAAAAAACAAACTAAAAAAGATACGTTTGTTGTGGCAGTGAAAAACTTTGTAATGATTAATATAATTCACATATTTGCTTTATTATTAGGTATAATAATTAATTTTTTATTATAATAATAGCATGAAAATCTGATTATCTGCATAAACACTGGACTTACCACACTTTATCAAGGGTAAAAACAAGCAATTTACCATTAAATTACTACTTATGAATGAGCTTTGATACGACGATTACCCTAGATAAGTGAAGAAACAAAGATACTTCCTATAACAAAATGAATATGTAAAAGGTAGACACTTATTAATGAATGTCTACCTTTTGCACTTTGTTGTTAAATGTCATAACTTAAAACAATTAGCTCGCCTTTTTTCCCGTTTCTTCTAACACCTTTATCAACAAATCCAACTTGCTTGTATAAGTTTTGAGCTGATTCATTCTTGATATTTACAGCTAGGACAATTTCTTTAATTTCTGGATAAGTAGCTTTTACGAAATCTGGTAATAGTCTTAACGATTCCTTTGCGTGACCTTGTCTAACATATCTAGAATCAGTTGAAAAGCTTCTAAGTAACATAGATTGTGGTTCATTAGTATATGTAAGTTTATCAGAATCTTCATCTAGCACAAAGAATGTAACTAAATTGGTTTCTGAATAAGCTAGTATGGAATGATGTTTAGGATTTTTCTCGGAAATGATTATATTATCTTGCGGTGCTCCTGTATAATACTTC
Source organism: Anaeromonas gelatinilytica (assembly GCF_016820635.1). Classification (GTDB taxonomy): domain Bacteria; phylum Bacillota; class Clostridia; order Tissierellales; family SIT17; genus Anaeromonas; species Anaeromonas gelatinilytica. The sequence goes on from NZ_WSFU01000007.1 coordinate 16,323, forward strand.
ATTTCATCAGTGAGAAAGTAATTCTCAACATCTTCTTTGTATTTTGTTTCATATTCCACTAAGTACATTTTATTCGCCACCTTTAATCAATCTATAAAGTATGATACCACAAATTATACTATTTGAATCACAAAAATGGACACTTCAATAATTGATCTGTCCATTTTTTTACCCAATTTTGAAAGGACGTGATACTACGAAAACTGAAAAACAAGCAAATAAAGGTCGTTCCCCACCGTACAGACCATCAAACAAATAAGATTCATTCAACCATAAAAAAGAAAGGATAGGTAAAAATATGGAACTTAAATTTGTGATTCCCAACATGGAAAAAACATTCGGCAATTTAGAATTTGCTGGCGAGGATAAAGTCGTTCAGCGAAGAATCAACGGACAACTAACCGTTTTATCTCGAAGCTATAACCTCTATTCTGATGTTCAACGAGCAGATGATATTGTGGTTGTGCTTCCTGCTGAAGCTGGCGAAAAACATTTTAGCTTTGAGGAACGTGTAAAGTTAGTCAATCCACGTATTACCGCAGAGGGCTATAAAATCGGTACTCGTGGTTTTACCAATTATATTTTGAACGCTGACGACATGGTAAAAGAATAAAGAAAGAGAGGAAAAATTATGAGATTAGCAAATGGCATTGTATTAGATAAGGACACGACTTTTGGAGAATTGAAATTCTCTGCTCTACGTCGTGAAGTGAGAATCCAAAATGAAGACGGTACGGTTTCTGATGAAATCAAAGAACGTACCTATGACTTAAAATCCAAAGGACAAGGACGCATGATTCAAGTGAGTATTCCTGCCAGTGTTCCTTTGAAAGAGTTTGACTATAACGCAAGAGTGGAAATCATCAATCCAGTTGCAGATACCGTCGCTACCGCTACCTTTCGAGGGGCAGATGTTGACTGGTATATCAAGGCAGATGATATTGTATTGACAAAAGATTCTAATACTTTTAGAAATCAGTCACAACCTAAAAAAGAACCAGCTACGGATAAATAGTCACGCTACTTCCATTAGAGAGAAAGGAGGAAATTACGCATGAAACAGCATGTCTTTCGTGGTAAAAGGATTCGTCCGAGTGACAAAGATTTAGTCTTTCATTTTACAATAGCTACTTTATTGCCTGTTTTCCTGCTGGTTGTCGGACTGTTTCATGTTAAGACAATCTAGCAGATCAACTGGCAGGACTTTAACCTATCACAAGCGGACAAGATTGACATTCCCTATTTAATCATTAGTTTTAGTGTCGCAATTCTTGTCTGCTTTCTGGTGGCATTTCTATTTAAACGGTATCGCCATGATACAGTGAAACAACTCTACCACCGTCAGAAGCTGGCAAAGATGGTTCTTGAAAACAAGTGGTATGAATCCGAACAGGTCAAAACAGATGGCTTCTTCAAAGATTCGTCCAGTCGTACAAATGAAAAGATAACCTACTTCCCTAAAATCTATTACCGCCTTAAAAATGGCTTGATACAGATACGAGTGGAAATCACGCTAGGGAAATATCAAGACCAGTTCTTACACTTGGAAAGGAAATTAGAAAGTGGTTTGTATTGTGAGCTGACAGACAAAGAGCTAAAGGATTCGTATGTGGAATATACCTTGCTCTATGACAATATCGCCAGTCGCATTTCTATTGATGAAGTACAAGCCAAAGATGGCAAACTACGATTGATGGAAAATGTGTGGTGGGAATATGACAAGCTCCCTCACATGCTCATAGCTGGTGGTACAGGTGGCGGTAAAACCTATTTTATCCTAACGCTCATTGAAGCCTTGCTTTATACGGATTCTAAGCTCTATATCCTTGACCCAAAGAACGCTGACCTAGCCGACTTAGGCTCTGTGATGACAAACGTCCACTACAAAAAATAAGATATGCTGTCCTGCATTGACCGTTTTTATGAAGACATGATGGCTCGCAGTGAAGCTATGAAAGAGATGGAAAACTACAAAACAGGCGAAAACTATGCCTACTTAGGACTTCATGCAAACTTTCTTATCTTTGATGAATACGTGGCTTTCATGGAAATGCTGGGAACAAAAGAAAATACCGCAGTCTTAAATAAGCTGAAACAGATAGTCATGTTAGGTCGACAAGCTGGATTCTTTTTAATACTGGCTTGTCAACGTCCAGACGCAAGATATCTAGGCGACGGAATCCGTGACCAGTTTAATTTTAGAGTTGCTTTAGGTCGTATGTCTGAAATGGGTTATGGCATGATGTTTGGTAGTGACATACAAAAGGATTTCTTTTTGAAGCAAATCAAAGGTCGTGGCTATGTCGATGTAGGAGCAAGTGTCATATCAGAATTTTACACTCCCTTAGTACCACAAGGACATGACTTTTTGGAGGAAATAAAGAAATTAACAAACAGCAGACAGTCCACGCAGGCGACGTGCGAAGCAAAAGTCGCAGGTGTGGACTGATCTTGCTGGCTGGTGTGGCGATAGCCACGCCAGCACTTAACCCCCCGTATCTAACAGGGGGGTACAAATCGACAAGAAACAGGCAAAAAAATAGCAGAAAATCTTTTGGTTACAAGGGATTTAAAAAATTTAGGTGTATGTCAAATGAGCTTTAAAAGTTGACATACGCCTTTTTGATTGGAGGGATTTAACTGAATGAACAAACTTGGGTACAGCATTTAAAGGAAAAACGCTTGGCTTTTGGACTTTCACAAAACCGACTGGCTATTGCTACAGGCATTACAAGGCAATATCTTAGCGACATTGAAACAGGCAAGGTTAAACCATCAGATGAATTACAACTAGCACTTTTAGAAAATCTGGAACGCTTCAATCCCGACGCTTCCCTTGAAATGCTCTTTGACTATGTAAGGATTCGGTTTCCAACAACAGATGTACAGCATGTGGTCGAAGAAATTTTACGTTTGAAACTTTCCTATATGCTCCATGAAGACTATGGCTTCTATTCCTATACAGAACATTATGCTTTAGGCGATATTTTCGTCCTATGCTCCCATGAGATAGACAAAGGTGTTCTGGTGGAATTGAAAGGTCGTGGGTGTCGGCAATTTGAAAGCTATCTCTTAGCACAACAAAGAAGCTGGTATGAATTCTTTATGGACGCTTTGGTGGCTGGTGGTGTGATGAAACGCCTTGACCTTGCCATCAATGATAAAACAGGGGTTTTGAATATCCCCACATTGACGGAAAAATGCCGACAGGAAGAATGTATATCCGTCTTCCGCAGTTTTAAAAGCTATCGCAGTGGAGAACTGGTACGCAAAGATGAAAAGGAATGTATGGGAAATACGCTTTATATCGGTTCACTACAAAGTGAAGTCTATTTCTGTATCTATGAAAAGGACTATGAGCAATACAAGAAAAATAATATTCTCATTGAAGACGCAGACGTAAAAAATCGTTTTGAAATCCGACTGAAAAATGAACGTGCCTATTATGCAGTCACTGATTTATTAGTCTATGGCAATCCAGAACGTACAGCTTTTAAGATTATCAATCGGTATATCCGTTTCGTAGATAGAGACGATTCAAAACCTCGTTCCGATTGGAAACTCAATGAAGAATGGGCTTGGTTTATTGGAAACAACCGTGAACAATTAAAACTGACTACTAAACCAGAGCCTTATTCTTTTCAGCGGACGCTCAACTGGCTTTCCCATCAAGTCGCACCCACATTAAAAGTTGCCATCAAACTTGATGAAATCAATCAGACGCAAATTATCAAAGACATACTCGACCATGCAAAATTGACGGAACGACATGAAAAGATTTTGAAGCAACAGTCAGCAAGAGATAGGGACGTGATAACTTAAAATCTTAACTCAAACACAAATCCATTGAATACAGAAAGGAGAACATTTTTATGAATTTTGGACAAAACCTTTATAACTGGTTTCTATCAAACGCTCAATCACTGGTGCTTTTAGCAATCGTTGTAATTGGCTTGTATCTTGGATTCAAGCGTGAGTTTAGTAAACTCATTGGCTTTCTCATCATTGCCATTATTGCAGTAGGATTGGTCTTCAATGCTTCTGGTGTGAAAGATGTGTTACTAGAACTATTTAATCGAGTTCTGGGGGCTTAAATTACACCGTTATTTTGTGGAAGATAAGTGGTTTTCTTATGTTCTGCAAAATAATGGTACACCAAACGAAGTGCGGTAGGGATTTTTCAATCTCTACAAAGAAAGGACGTGAATACATGGACGATATGCAAGTCTACATTGCGAATTTAGGCAAATACAATGAGGGCGAATTGGTCGGTGCTTGGTTTAAGTTTCCCATTGATTTTGAAGAAGTCAAAGAGAAAATCGGTTTGAATAATGAATATAAGGAATTCGCCATTCACGACTACGAATTGCCCTTTGAGATTGGCGAATATATGTCCATTAGCGAACTCAATCGCTTATGGGAAATCGTATCGGAACTACCCGAAGAACTACAAGCAGAGTTATCCGCTTTGCAATCCCATTTTGGGAGTATTGAAGAATTAAGCGAACATCAAGACGATATTATCATTCATTCTGATTGTGATGATATGTCTGATGTGGCACGTTATTATATTGAAGAGACAGGAGCTTTAGGCGAAGTTCCTGCAAACCTAAAAAACTATATTGATTATGAATCCTATGGTCGTGACTTAGAAATTGAGGGAACATTCATTTCTACGAATCATGGGATTTTTGAAATCTTATACTAAATCTATTAGTAAATAGAAAGGTTGAATGGGATAGGAGAAGAAAGTTTGTAGGATTTTAAGTGCATTAACTAACCCCAAGAAAATACGAGTGCAGTAATCATATATTTGTTATTGCACCCCGTTTTAAAATTAAGTATTCAATCTTCATCAAAATCTAAAAACTTATGAGCAGGAATCTCTAGAATTTCAGCAATATCAAATAACGTACCAAGTGATACCGTTCGATTAATATTAGGAGCTTCCACTGCACCGATAAATGAAAGATTCTTATCAAGTTTTTCTGCTAGTTGTTCTTGTGTCATATCTTTTAATTTCCTATAATAGCTAATTTTTAAACCTAATTTTCTGTATTTTACTTTATGTCCTTCTTTCAAGATACCACCTCATTTCATATATAAAATTCTATCAAAAGATATTGACTATTTGTATTTGATGTAATGCAATAATTATTGTATATAAAACAATAATAGTTATGCATAAAGCAATTTATATTGAATGGAGGGTTGACTATGACTGATTATCAATCAATGTACAAAGTATTGTTTCAAAAGGTTACGGGTGTGATAGAAGAATTACAAAACGTTCAACGCCAGACAGAGGAAATGTGTATATCCTCTGAACCGACAGACATAAGGAATATTGACATTGATAAAACAAAAGATGAAAAGCCTGATATGGAATAGATAAAGGTGGGTGTAAAGAATGGGGAAGATTCTACAGGCACTATATGAAGGAGAGATTTATCCAGAACGACAGTATCGTCCTAAGATTAAGGAATATGAAAAGTTGTGGAAAGAGTATTATAAAAATCATGAGGATTTTATAAAGAAAATCGGAAGTCCTCTTGATAAACAATTCATTCAGATAATGGACCAACAACTGGATATGTTTCCTCTTGAATTGTCAGAGACGTTTCTTGATGGATTCCGTCTTGGAGCAAGAATGATGATAGAAACTTTTGAGGACAAGGATTAAAGAGAAATAACGGATAAAATTCAAAGGATTAAACAAATGAATATATTAGATTAGCGATTAGAGAATCAAATCTAGTCGCTTTTTTTCAAACTTAAAAATAAAACGGATAGATTTTCTATTTTACGGGGTGGCTCAATCAGCTACCCCTATTTTTATGAGAGGATTGATACCATGAAGAAAATACGAAGCTACACCAGTATCTGGTCGGTGGAAAAGGTACTCTATTCCATCAATGATTTTAGACTTCCGTTCCCCATCTCATTTACTCAAATGACATGGTTTGTTGTGTCACTCTTTGCAGTGATGTTACTTGGAAGCCTACCACCCCTTTCACTAATAGAGGGAGCATTTTTAAAATACTTTGGTATTACCCTTGCTTTGACGTGGTTTATGAGCCAGAAGACCTTTGACGGTAAAAAGCCTTATGGATTTTTAAAGTCTGTCATTGCTTATGCACTGCGACCAAAGCTGACTTATGCAGGTAAAACTGTAAAACTCAATAAAAAACAACCACAAGAAGCCATTACGGCAGTAAGGAGTGATTTTTATGGCATATCCAATTAAATATATTGAAAATAACTTAGTCTGGAATAAAGATGGCGAATGTTACGCTTACTATGAGCTTGTTCCTTACAACTATTCCTTTCTTAGTCCAGAACAGAAAATACAAGTACATGATTCTTTCAGACAGTTAATCGCACAAAATCGTGATGGCAAGATTCATGCCTTACAAATCAGTACAGAATCCAGCATACGTTCTGCACAAGAGCGTTCTAAAAATGAAGTCACTGGAAAGCTCAAAGCGATTGCCTATGACAAAATCGACCAGCAGACGGACGCTTTAATACCCATGATTGGAGAAAATCAAGTGGATTACCGTTTCTTTATCGGCTTTAAATTGCTTCTAAACGATCAAGAGTTTTCCATGAAAAGTCTTACGAAAGAAGCAAAAAACACTCTGTCCGATTTCGTTCATGATGTGAACCATAAGCTCATGGGGGATTTTGTGAATATGAGTAATGATGAAATCTGGCGTTTTCAAAAGATGGAAAAATTGCTGGAAAATAAAATCTCTCGTCGCTTCAAAATCCGTCGATTGGATAAAGACGACTTTGTCTATCTGATTGAACATCTTTACTTACAAACAGGTATTGCCTATGAAGATTATGAGTACCATCTATCAAAGAAAAAACTGGATAATGAAACACTGATTAAATACTATGACTTGATTAAGCCCACTCGTTGTCTTGTGGAAGAAAAACAGCGTTACTTGAAAATCCAGCAGGAAGACGAAACGGCTTATGTGGCTTACTTTACCATTAACAGTATTGTAGGCGAACTGGACTTCCCATCTTCTGAAATCTTTTACTACCAGCAACAACAATTTACATTCCCGATTGATACATCAATGAATGTGGAAATTGTGGCGAATCGCAAAGCCCTAACCACTGTTCGCAATAAAAAGAAAGAACTAAAAGACTTGGATAATCACGCATGGCAAAGTGATAACGAAACCAGCTCCAATGTGGTGAAAGCTCTGGAAAGTGTGAACGAGCTGTAAACCAATTTAGACCAAAGCAAAGAATCCATGTATAAGCTCTCTTATGTTGTAAGAGTATCAGCGAATGACCTTGACGAACTCAAACGTCGTTGTAATGAAGTCAGAGATTTTTATGACGATTTAAGCGTGAAGCTGGTTCGACCATTTGGGGATATGCTGGGCTTACATGAGGAATTTTTACCTGCCAGCAAGCGTTATATGAATGATTATATTCAGTATGTAACCTCTGATTTCTTAGCTGGTCTTGGCTTTGGAGCTACTCAAATGCTGGGCGAAAGGGATTTCCTCTCGTGATGGCGAACGCTTCCCAGTTTTAAGAAAAGCCATTCGTGCTGTAACTAACAGTGAAGAAAGAGGCTTGTTGAAAGTTATCGAGGAATTACGGGTTGAGGGTACGCCAATGAGTACCAGCATAGCCGACCATATCGAAAGTTTCACGGACTACGACTTCGCCCATCTATTATTCAGTGATGGCTATGTGGAACACTCTATTAGTCTTGAAAAACAACTGAACATTATACAAGTTGCCGACTTGGTACTTCCCGACAAGGAAACCTCTTTTGAGGAATATACCACAATGGAACTTTTATCCGTTGCCATGTTGATTGTCATTAGTACCTTTGCTTTAGATTTTATCCATACAGATCGCAGTATCTTTAAGATTGTGGACTTAGACGAAGCATGGAGTTTCCTACAAGTAGCACAAGGTAAAACCTTGTCTATGAAGCTGGTTCGTGCTGGTCGTGCTATGAATGCAGGCGTATATTTCGTTACTCAAAATACAGATGACCTTTTAGATGAAAAACTGAAAAACAATCTGGGCTTAAAATTTGTAAGCGACAAAGATTTGACGTATAGAAACCAGATAAAATCAATGATATAATAAATCCAGTA
>NZ_WSFU01000030.1 GCF_016820635.1 Anaeromonas gelatinilytica
TTTTCATTATATAATTTTTTCCATGTCAAACTGTAATTATTTCTTTAATGCAACACTAGAAGGGTAGGGGATGAAATCACCTGCCGTATTAAGAGGGAAACTAGGTTTCCTTGAATTACGCGGATACGTTTCTAGTCCGCATTTTTAATGTGTTTATAGATATTTAGATTTAATATAGTCTTCAGTATTTGAAAAAAGTTATAAATTGTATATAATAGAGTATAAGTTGAAATACAATCAAAAGAAAATATAAAAGAGAGGTGAATTTCTGATTTCGGTCAGTATATGATATGAATAAATACATAATACAAGGTGGAAACAAATTAAATGGAGAAGTTAATATAAGTGGATTTAAAAATGCAATTTTAGCAATAATACCTGCTACATTACTAGCGAAGGATAAATGTAGAATTGAAAATGTACCTCTTATAAAAGATGTATATATATTAGTAGAGATGATGAAAGAATTAGGAGCAGAAGTTTATTTAGATGAAAAAAATAATGCTATAGATATAGATACTTCTATGATAGTTGAATGTACAGCTTCATATGATATTGCAAAAGCTTTAAGAGCTTCTTATTATTTAGTAGGAGCTGGATTGGGAAGATTTAAAGAAGCTCATGTAGCATATCCAGGAGGATGTGATATAGGTTCTCGACCAATTGATCAACATATAAAAGGCTTTGAAGCCTTAGGGAGTAATGTTGAGATTGAGCATGGAATTATAAATTGTAAGGCTGATGAATTAGTAGGTACTAAGATTTATATGGATGTTATAAGTGTTGGGGCAACTATAAATGTTATGTTGTCGGCAGTAATGGCTAAAGATAAAACAATAATAGAAAATGCAGCAAAAGAGCCACATATAGTTGATACAGCTAATTTTTTAAATGCAATGGGAGCAGATGTTAGAGGTGCTGGAACTGATGTGATAAGAATAAATGGTGTAGATAAGCTTCATGGATGTACATATAGTGTCATACCGGATCAGATTGAAGCAGGAACATATATAGTAGCAGCTGCAGCCACAGAAGGAAATGTACTTGTAAAAAATGTTATTCCTAAACACTTGGAGTCAATAACTGCTAAATTAAAAGAATTAGGAGTAGAAATAATAGAAAATGATGATTCTATTAGAGTTATAGGAAAGCCTAATCTAAAAAAAGTTAATATAAAGACATTACCATATCCAGGATTTCCTACGGATTTGCAGCAACCTATATCAGTATTGCTTACTAAGGCTGAGGGAATTAGTGTGGTGACAGAGAGTATATTTGAAGGTAGATTTAAATATGTAGATGAATTAAAGAGAATGGGTGCAAATATAAAAGTAGATGGTAGGTCAGCAATAATAAGAGGAGCTACACCTTTGAGTGGAACAAAAATAATGGCTACAGATTTAAGAGCAGGTGCAGCATGCATAATAGCTGGATTGATTGCAGATGGAGAAACAGAAGTGTATAATATAGAACATGTAGAAAGAGGATATGAAAGAATAGAAGAGAAACTTAAGGGATTAGGTGTAGATATAAAAAGAGTAACGGAATAGCTTAAGAGTTATTTCGTTTTTATTTATTGAGTTCACATCACAAAAACATCACAAACAATTTATAAAATAAATTGTGAAAATATGGAGGAGTAATAATGGCATTTAAATTTTGTTCAATAGCAAGTGGCAGTAGCGGTAATTGCCAATATATAGAAGGTGGTAAAGGAAAAATACTTGTAGATGCTGGATTGAGTGGCAAGAGAATTCAAGAGAGTCTTAATTCGATAGGAGCAAATTCTGGAAATATAGATGGAATATTAGTAACACATGAGCATAAGGATCATATAAAAGGAGTAGGAATATTGTCTAGAAGGTTTGATATTCCTATTTATGCGAATAATAATACTTGGGAAGTCATGAGAGAATATCTTGGAAAATTAAAGGAAGAAAATATAAGGATAATAAAAAATAATGATACATTTGAGATAAAGGATATAGGAATAAGTACCTTTAAGACTAGTCATGATGCAATTGATTCCATGGGATACACATTAAATTATAGGAATAAAAAGATTAGTATAGTAACGGATACAGGAATAATAACTGATGAGATAAAAAACGAAATAAAGAATTCAGATTTATTGATGTTAGAGTCTAATCATGATGTTGATATGCTTAAAGTAGGAAGTTATCCTTATTATCTAAAAAAAAGAGTATTAAGTAGCAGTGGGCATCTTTCTAATGAAGATGCAGGAAATTTAATCGTTGATATTTTTCAAGATAAATTCAAAAAAATATTTCTAGGACATCTAAGTAAGGAAAATAATTTTCCAGAATTAGCTTATCAAACAGTGGTTAATATAATATCAGAGAAGGGTATAAAAATTAATAAAGATGTAGAAATAGATATAGCTAATCGACATCAACCTACAGTACTTTGTAAAATTTAGATTAGGAAGGGATAACTATGGATGATAATAACTTTAATAATGAAGGAAAGAATAGCGTAGAAGGTAAGGAAAGTACAGAATGGCATAGTCCAATGAAAAGATCTTCTCAAGGTGTATATTATGAAAAAAATAAGTCTAAAAGGAGATTTATATCTTATTTTATAGTAGCTTTAATTGCAGCTTTAATAGGTGGATTAATATCTTCATATATTGCTCCTCAATATTTATATGGGAATATTATACCTGTACCAAAAGGAAATACTGGTGGGGAAAACATTGATACAAATAGAATAACTATAGAACCTCAAGAAGACATTACTACGGTATCAGCTGTAGCTGAAAAGGCTATGGATTCTGTGGTAGGTATAACTACTATAACAACTCAGCAAGATTTTTTTGGTGCTAGAGTGCCATCTGAAGGACTTGGCTCAGGAGTTATTGTTAATAGTAATGGATATATACTTACAAATTCTCATGTTATAGGAGATGGAGATGTAGATCGTATAACGGTCCAATTTGCAGATGGAACTAAGGATGAAGCAGAAGTGCTTTGGAATGAGTCTGCATTAGATTTAGCAGTAATAAAAGTTAATCAATCAAATTTACCCGCAGCAGAACTAGGAGATTCTGATAAGTTAATAGTAGGAGAACCAGCGATAGCAATAGGTAATCCATTAGGCTTACAATTCCAACGAACTGTAACATCAGGAGTTATAAGTGGATTAGATAGGACTATATCTAGTGAAGATGTTGTTATGGAAAACTTAATTCAAACAGATGCTTCAATTAATCCAGGAAATAGTGGTGGTGCATTATTAGATAGAGAGGGTAAAGTCATAGGAATAAATACAGCAAAAATAACTTCAGCAGAAGGGTTAGGATTCTCTATTCCTATAAATATAGTAAAACCTATAATAGAGCAAATAATATCTGATGGAGAAGTGAATATAGCCTATATTGGAGTATCAGGAATGGATGTAACTAAATATGAAAAAGCATTAGGTATGAATATAGATGCTGAAGAAGGATTTATAATTATAGAAATAGTAGCTGGCTCGCCAGCTGCGGATGCTGGAATACGTGCAAATGATATACTAACAAAGATAGGAGACACAAAGGTAACAAGTTTTAACACATTAAGAAAGGCTTTGTATAAATATAAACCTGGAGATACAGAGGAAATTACTTTGATAAGAAATGGTGAAACCATGCAGGTAGATATAACATTTGAATCGGCTTCCAAATAATATAGATAGAATACTTCGAAATTTAACGAAGTATTCTATTTTTTAAATTTATTAAAAATAAAGAGGAATTAGATAATATAAAATAGAAATAATAAAAATAGGATATAATATAAATAATAAATGATACTAAATTTAGGAGGAGTAATTATGTATGTTGTTTGTAATGAACACTTAACTGAAGCAATAGATGAATTTGTAGAAGTATATGAACAGCCACCAGACATATATGAACTAGATAGTGTATCTTTTACTGATTGGATAGCACCTTCTATATGTGATAAATGTGATAAAACGCCAAAATATTTGGTAGTTTAGATTTAAATATAAGGTTTGTATTGTGGACAAGCAGGGTATTATGGATGAAAGGATTATAATATATGAACATAACAATAATTTCAGTAGGAAAAATAAAAGAAAAATATATAAATGGAGGAATAAAGGAATTTACAAAGAGACTTTCAGGATATTGTAATCTTAAAATAATTGAAGTAAAGGATGAATCCACAAAGGAAGATATGTCAGAAACTGAGAAAAATATTTTAAAGGATAAGGAAGGGGAGAGGATATTATGTAAAATTCCTAGTGATTCATACATGATAAGTTTATGTATAGAAGGAAGACAATTATCCTCTGAGGAATTATCAAAAAACATAGATAAATTGACTCTTATGGGAAAAAGTAAGATTATTTTTATAATAGGAGGATCAGTAGGCCTCTCTAATAAGGTAATAAAAAGGAGTGATATGAAATTATCATTCTCTAAGATGACCTTTCCTCATCAATTAATGAGGTTGATATTATTAGAACAGATATATAGGTCTTTTCGAATTAGCAGAGGCGAACCCTATCATAAGTAGTCGTAATTTTTATTGCTACTAAAATTAAAAGTAAGTAGGCAAAAAAATGGATAGATTTAATAAAAGTGCAGGAACTAAAAAGAGGGAAATATTATTTTATAGGTCTGAATTTCAAGACATATAAAGAATATATTTGAAGAAGAGGAACTGGAAAGGGACTCAAGTGAAATTGGTAATTATGCAAAAATCGTTTATAATGGAAAGAAAGAGAGGCTCTGCGCTTTACAAGTGCTGTTCGAAAAACTTTGATGTGAGGTGAGATTTTTGAGTAAGCGAATGGAAAAAATTTATCAATACATTGTTAATAAAATTAATACTTTCTCACATATAAAAAAAACAACAGTTGTAACGACAAGTGAGGTTGCTGGGGAACTTAAGATTCAGAGAAGTAATGCGAGCAAGGATTTAAATCAGTTGGTTCGAGATGGACGTCTAATCAAATTAAAAGGTCGACCAGTTGAATACACATTGGTCCAAGAGAAGATAGATGAACTGTCGGAGAAATACGTGCCAAGTTATAAAGAAGAACGACAGCCTCGAGAAAAGCGGAAACCGCAACGTGTTTCAACATTTGTTCCTGTAAAAGATATTTTTTCGAATATCATCGGAATCAATGGCAGTATGAAAAATGCGGGAGAGCAGGCTAAAGCAGCCATTCTGTATCCACCAAAGGGATTGAATTGCTTGATTACAGGCCCAACTGGTTCAGGTAAAACCTATTTTGCGCATGCTATGTTTCAATTTGCTAAAGCTAATCAAGTAATTGGAAAAGAAAAAGAGTTAATCGTCTTTAACTGTGCGGATTATGCGAATAATCCGGAATTGTTGATGAGTCATTTATTTGGATATGCTAAAGGAGCATTTACAGGTGCAGATAAAGAAAAATTAGGCGTGATTGATCAAGCAGACGGAAGTATGCTTTTTTTAGATGAAATTCATCGACTACCACCAGAAGGACAAGAAATGATTTTTTATTTTATGGATTATGGTTCTTATAGCCGATTGGGAGAAACTGGTAAAAATCATTATGCGGAGGTTCGTATTGTTGGTGCAACAACAGAAGATTCGAATTCTGCCTTGCTAGATACCTTCATGAGACGTATCCCAATTAATATTCAATTACCTTCTTTTGAAAAGCGTCCAGCTGTTGAAAAGTTGGATTTAGTCAAAGTCATGGTTTCTCATGAGGCAAGTCGCATTCAACGAACGGTGTCTTTAACAGAAGATGTGGTGAAAGCATTGATTGGTAGCGTAAGTTTTGGAAATATCGGACAATTAAAATCGAATGTTCAATTAGTTTGTGCGCGTGGATTCTTGAATCATGTGCATCAACGTCAAATCGATATCACGCTAGAAGATGTTCCAGAAGGTATTCGATCGGGATTGATTATGTTAGCAAATAAGCGAGAAACACTGATGGAGTTGTCACAAAATCTTGAATCTAAAATGGTTATTCAACCGAATGAAGATATTTTAAATATCCAGTCAGATTCCTATGAATTACCTTATAATTTATATGATATTATCGGGGATAAAGCGGCTTTATTAAAAGCTGATGGTGTAGACCAAGAGGCAATCAATAATTTTATATCAACAGATATTAATGTTCATTTGAAATCTTTTTACAAAGATCATGGTTTTTCCTTCCATGCAGATAATAAGTTAAGTGAGTTTGTGGATCAAAAAGTGATTGAATTGACAAATCGTATTCACGCAATAGTTTGTAGTCGCTTAGATTATGATTTTCAACAAAACTTTGTTTATGCAATGAGTTTGCATATCAGCTCATTTTTAAAGAAGATTCAACTTGGTGAAAAAAGACATACCAATGACAATATTCGTGAGATGGTAGCAGACTATCCAGAAGAATTTAAGGTTGCCCAAGAAATCCGTCAATTCATTGGAGAATGGTTTAACGTCACGATTCCAGAGAGTGAAGAATACTATCTGGCTGTATTATTGGTTTCGTTACGTAACAGTTCAACAGAAGGGAAAATTGGTGTGGTTGTGGCAGCTCATGGCAACAGTACAGCGACAAGTATGGTAGATGTCGTGAAACAGCTTTTAGGTGTAGAGCAAGTTGTGGCCGTAGATATGCCGTTGGACATGTCAACCAAAATTGCTTTAGAAAAAATGAAACAAGCGGTGTTATCGGTTCATGATGGCAGCGGTGTGTTATTGTTGGTGGATATGGGGTCATTGGTTACATTTAACGTAGAAATTCAAAGAGAAACTGGAGTTTTTGTTCGTACAATCGATATGGTTACGACGTCAGTTGTATTGGAAGCTGTAAGAAAGGCTTCTGTTTTGGGAATGAATTTGGAAGATTTATATGAATCTTTAAAGAATTTTCGAGGATATAGCGACTTCGAGGATATAATGACTAATTTTGTGGAAAGCCACCTTCCTCGAGCAATTTTAGCTATTTGTGCCTCGGGAGAAGGAGCGGCAAAACAAATCAAAGAAATGATTTGTGCTGTGTTGGATAAAAAACGAATCAATGATATTGAAGTGGTTACTTTATCTGCGGTAGATCTGCAAAATACTTTACCAGAAGTACAAAAACGATATCAAGTGATTGCTTCCACAGGTGTAGTCGATCCACAATTAGCTGTTCCTTTTATTTCTCTAGAAAATTTTGTCACTAAAGATATTGATGAATTGATCGAACATCTACTTATAGGAAACGGGATTTTAAATGAAGGTACTACCACTTTGGATTATAAAGAAACAAAACAGGTCTGTATGGACTTTTTAGAGAAAAATTTTACGTTTTTGAATCCGAAAAAAATGATCGACCCATTATGGCAATTCACAGAAGATATTATGAATACTTGGCGCGTTTCAAAAGAAGAAGAAGGCTTTCGAATCAATTTTCTTCTTCATGCAGCAGGCATGTTAGAACGTGTATTGCTTCATCAGCCACTGACAGGCGCAGAGGAAGAAGAACGAGCACTTCAAGATGATGAACACTATGATAAATTACATGTTCATGTGTTGTCTTTAGGTAGAATATTGAATTTAACGATTCCGTTGATGGAAGAGTTTTATTTATTGGCATTGATTAAGCGACAGTTGGAAAAATAGGAGTGTATTCAACACGCTCTATTAAAATGATACACTACAACGATACACTAATTCAAATATGTTTTATAGTGTATTTTTTTTGTTCGAATAATATTATTAAAGCTTATTAGTGTATTGTTTTTTTGGCATGTATTTTGCTTATTAATTGAGAAGAGGAGGTGAAGGGATTCATACCTAACAAATGAATGTTTGCAGACAGGAGGAGAGGAGAACGTGGAAATTCGGTTGGCGCGAATTGATGATCGATTAATTCATGGACAGGTAGCAACTGCATGGACAAAACAGATAGACATTAATCGAATCATTGTCGTGAGTGATGAAGTGGCAAATGATCAATTACGGAAATTCTTGTTAAGAGAAGCAGCTCCGCCAGGAATTAAGGTGAATGTTGTAACAGTAGCAAAGTTACTGGAGGTATTTAACAGTGATTTATTTATAAATCAAAAAGTCATGTTGTTATTTACAAACCCTCAGGATGTAGAAGTATTGATACACGGGGGAATCAAATTGAACTCGTTAAATATTGGTGGAATGCGTTTCATTGCAGGAAAACGTATGATAACAAATTTTGTATCAGTTGATGATAAAGATGTAGCATCTTTTCGATATTTAGACAGTCAAGGGATCGAATTAGAGGTACGAAAAGTTCCGACAGATCGGAAAGTTCATCTCATGCATTTGTTAGAAAAAAAAGTATAAATTTGGTGGAAAACGGAAATATGAAAAAAGTTGGACAGAGAATTTTAGCAAATAGGAGGTAAGAAGATGGTAGGAATTATCCTAGCAAGTCATGGGGAATTCGCAAATGGAATTTTACAATCAGGAGCAATGATTCTTGGTGAACAAGAAAATGTTGCTGCATGTGTGTTAAAACCTAGTGAAGGTCCAGATGATATTAAGGCGAAAATGCAAGAGGCAATTGACTCATTTGATGACCAAGAAGAAATTCTTTTCTTAGTGGATCTTTGGGGAGGTACACCATTTAACCAAGCCAATAGTCTTTTTGAAGCACACAAGAACAAATGGGCAATTGTTGCAGGTATGAATTTACCAATGGTAATCGAAGCGTATACTTCTCGTTTCTCTATGAATTCGGCACGGGAAATTGCAGCAGCGATTTTATCAACTGCAAAAGATGGTGTGAAAGTAAAACCAGAGGAATTGGAGCAAAAAACAGCAGTAGTATCGATCGAAGCAGATGACGAGGTATCAAAAGGCTCACTTTCTCCAGGAACAGTTGTTGGCGATGGAAAAATCAAAATTGTATTGGCGCGCGTGGATTCACGACTTTTACACGGTCAGGTTTCAACTTCATGGACAAAAGCAACGCAACCAAACCGAATTATTGTTGTGAGTGATGCGGTAGCTAAAGATGATTTGAGAAAACGTCTAATTGAGCAAGCAGCTCCTCCAGGGGTAAAAGCTAATGTTATTCCGATCAGCAAGATGGTTGAAGTATCGAAAGACCCTCGTTTTGGTTCAACAAAAGCGTTACTATTATTTGAAAATCCAGAAGATGTTGTTCGAGTAATCGAAGGTGGTGTAGACATTAAAGAAGTTAATGTAGGTTCAATGGCGCACTCAACTGGAAAAGTGGCAGTAAACAAGGTGTTGTCTATGGGAAAAGAAGACGTTGCAAATTTTGAGCGATTAAAAGAATTAGGCGTAAAATTTGATGTACGCAAAGTTCCAAATGATTCTAGTGTCCGTTTAGATGAACTTCTAAATAGAGCTAAAGCAGAATTAAAATAGTATTTAGCAAACAAAATAAATTGAACTGGGAGGTTTATAATGTCAGATTTAAATTTAATCCAGATGATATTAGTAGTAGGTGTTGCTTTTTTAGCTGGTATGGAAGGGATCTTGGATGAATTCCAATTCCATCAACCATTGGTAGCATGTACATTGATTGGTTTAGTAACTGGTAATTTAGAAAGCGGAATTATATTAGGTGGTTCGCTTCAAATGATTGCTCTAGGTTGGGCAAATATCGGGGCAGCCGTGGCACCAGATGCGGCTTTAGCATCTGTGGCAGCAGCAATTATTTTAGTTAAAGGTGGTCAAGGTGCATCAGGGATTCCGTCAGCAATCGCAGTTGCGATTCCATTAGCCGTTGCGGGATTGTTTTTAACAATGATTGTTCGTACATTAGCAGTTCCAATTGTGCAGATGATGGATAGAGCAGCAGAAAAAGGAAATTTCCGACAAATTGAAGGTTTACAAATTTTAGCTATTTGTATGCAAGGGGTGCGTATTGCAATTCCTGCAGCAGCAATTATGGCTGTTTCTGCAGAATCAGTTCAATCTGCATTGCAATCTATGCCTGCATGGTTAACAGAAGGAATGGCAATTGGTGGTGGAATGGTCGTTGCGGTTGGTTATGCACTTGTCATTAATATGATGGCGAACAAAGAAGTTTGGCCGTTCTTCATTCTTGGTTTTGTTTTAGCTGCCATTTCCGAATTAACACTTATTGGAATTGGTGCAATTGGTATGGCCTTAGTATTTATTTACTTGAACCTTTCTAAAAAGGGCAGTTCTTCAACTGGTGGAGGCGGAGGAAACTCTAATGATCCTCTAGGCGATATACTGAATGACTATTAATTTTTCAAAGGAGGAAAAGAAAAAAATGGCAGGAGAAAAAAATCAATTAACGAAAAGAGACCGATTGGCTGTTGCGTGGCGTTCTACATTTATTCAAGGTTCATGGAATTATGAAAGAATGCAAAATGGTGGGTTTGCCTTTGCAATGATTCCAGCAATCAAAAAATTGTTTAAAACAAAAGAAGAGCGTTCTGCAGCGTTAAAACGTCATTTGGAATTCTTCAATACACACCCATATATTGCTTCACCAATCCTTGGTGTAACACTAGCATTGGAAGAAGAACGTGCCAATGGTGCACCAGTCGATGATGTTGCAATTCAAGGGGTTAAAGTAGGAATGATGGGACCATTAGCTGGTATTGGAGATCCAGTATTCTGGTTTACTGTTCGTCCGATGTTGGGAGCTTTAGGCGCATCATTGGCAATGAGTGGAAATATCTTAGGACCAATCATTTTCTTTGTTGCTTGGAACATTATTCGTTGGAGCTTCATGTGGTATACCCAAGAATTTGGCTACAAAGCAGGTTCTGCAATTACAGATGACTTATCCGGCGGTCTATTGCAAGATGTAACAAAAGGAGCATCTATTTTAGGGATGTTTGTCCTCGCATCATTAGTACAGAGATGGGTAAATATTAGTTTTGTTCCAGTTGTTTCAGAAGTCACCTTGTCTAAGGGTGCTTATATTGAATGGGATAAGATTCCGATAACAAGTGAGGGATTGAAGCAAGCTTTTGAAGAGGTTGCTTCTGGTAGAGCACTGTCACCAGTTCAAGTGACTACTTTACAAGACAATTTGGATCAATTAATCCCTGGTTTAGCTGGCTTGTTGCTAACTTTACTGTGCATGTGGTTATTGAAGAAAAAGGTATCTCCAATTGTAATTATCCTTGGTTTATTCGTAGTAGGAATTGCAGGTCATTCTATTGGATTATTATAATTTGGACATATAGATTATTGTCGTCTTTCAAAACCAGATTAAGTATTCATCTTAATCTGGTTTTGTATATAGATAGAATAACTGACGATAAGATGATATACTATATATAAAGAGAAGATAGGTGGGGAAAAGTATGGTTCAATCACTGAATACGAAGGTGGATTTGGTTATAGATGCGACGGCATTTACAGGACTTACTGATTATGGGAAAATCATGATCGGGGATAAAGGGTTTGAATTTTACAATTCAAGAGATGCTCGTAAATTTATTCAAATCCCTTGGAAAGAGGTAGATTATGTCGTTGCTTCGGTGTTGTTTAAGGGAAGATGGATTCCTCGTTATGCTATTCAAACAAAAAGAAACGGCACATATACCTTTGCTTCGAAAAAACCTAAAGTTGTTTTACGCACAATGCGAGAGTACGTTGATCCAAGTCATATGGTTCATTCGCTAAGTTTTTTCGATGTCGTGAAACGAGGCATCCTTTCAATTGGTAAGAAAAAGTAGTTGTTTTGTTATTTTATTGGTAAGTGGTTGAAATTTATAATGCCTTTAATGAGAATTATAGCAGTATTTTCAGTAGTGGTGTTATATATACAGGCATATTTATTTAAAATAAAGGGGTTTTAATTCTTAGAATTTATCCTAAGGGTTATAATCCCTTTTAAGATAATGTTATAGTATAATTAAGATATTAAAATTTAAAGGAGGAATAAAAATGGAAAGAGTGGATAAAAAAGTTCCTACAATAGGCCTTATTCCTCATTTAGATACTAGTCCTGTAGATAATTCATAATAAAAAATTATAAAAATAAGTTCAAGGAGGTTTCAGTATGAATAATGAGCGAGTCTTGCTAAAAGTAATTAAGCCAAAATTTCTAAAGGGAATTGAACAAGCATGTATGAAAGATATTGATTTTGAAGATGAGGATATTATTAAGAATGTTTGTATATCAGATTGCAGGATTAAAATACAAGAAGCCAGTAAGGTGAGCTTTGAAGGTGTGATTTTTAATAAAGTAGATTTTAAAGGGATTACACTAGACTCATTAGAGCTTACTGATGTAAGACTTGAAAACTGTGATTTATCAAATGCAAATTTTATTGGAGCAATTATACATAGAACTGAGTTCATAGACTGTAAGATGATGGGTTTAAATCTCAATGATGCTACGCTTCATAATATTTATATGAATAACTGTAATGGAAGATTTGTTTTAATGAATTATATTCGGATGAAAAATGTTATTCTATCAGATTGTATATTTGAAGACAGTAATCTTCAACATAGTAAATTTCATAAGGTTGAGTTTAGAAAATGTAGTTTCAAATTAAGTCAAATGTCTGGAACTAGTTTGTCGGGCATAGACTTGAGCAACTCCAATTTTGAAGGGGTAGGGGTACGACTTGAAGATATTAGGGGCGCAATTGTTTCTCCTATGCAAGCAGTAGACTTTTCAAGTAAATTTGGATTTGTTATAAAAAATTAAATTAAGAAAATGAGATTAGCATATTATTTACGATATGTTTCAAAAGTAATGGTTTGATTTTTACTTGTTGGATATCCTCCAAGATTATAATCTAAAGAAATAGCAATATCTATAAATTCAATTTTTTTGAGAATTAGTTTAAATTATACAGAAAACACTTATAAATTTCAATTATTATGTTGATTATAGGTGTTTTTTATATAATACAATAATTTTGATAAAATTTAACCAAGATGTAATGTAACACAAAAAGTGTACATAGGTAGGCAATTTTGAAATATTAATGTAATAATATTTGTAATTATTTAGTAAATTATTATTAAGAAAAAAATTTTGATATAGAAACATGATTTTTTTTAGTATCTGAAAGCTTGTAAATAAGAAGATTAAGGATAAACGTGATAAAACATAAAATATATAGATTATTTTATATAATTATAAAAATTTAAAGGAATTCGTTATATGCTTTTAATATTATTAGAAATAACTGTAATTGATATTTCAATACATTTCCTATAAAATAACTTATGATTGATATTGGATTTATTCCATGATGGGATAATTTAATAGTTACTAAATAAGGTTATTTTTGAAATATGTGAAGTAAATGAAGTTTATAAAGAGTAAATTAAAGAGGGGATTTTTATGAAGGAAAAAGGAAAAGTTTGTTTAAACTATTTAAAAAACAACATAATATTAATAATATTAGTTTTAGGTGCAATTTTTAATGATATTATGCTGAGAGCATTAACTTTAGGGGATATATTTTTTTGGAAACCGATTATAAGTACAATGCCAATGATTATGATACCGAGTATGATAGCTCTATTCTTTTCTTATAAGAAAAGAAATGGCATATATTTATTCTTATCTGTGTGTGTTGGGTTATTAAATGGTATGAATTATATATATTATCAACATTATAATTCTTATTTATCTTTTTCACTATTAAAGCAACTTTCTCAGGTTAAAGAAGTAGGGGATAGTGTTTTTAAAACTTTAGGTCCTAATGTACTATTTTTTGTTATTCCAACTATTATAATGATAGTAGTAATAAAAAGATTAAATAAGAGTAACTTTTTTGATAATATTGAAGAATATAAGAGTAAGTGGGAATTTATACCACCGATAGTTATAAGTGCAATTATAATAGGGGGAGTATTTAGTACTTTAACAGATACTGATAAGAGCCGTATTATTAAACAATGGAATAGACCTTATTTAGTAGAACAATTAGGTATATACGCATATACTACTGCAGATTTCACAAAGAATTTAGTATCTAACAATGATAGTATATCAGAGTATGAAACAGAAGAAGCATCTACAGTGTTAGAAAAATTAGTAGATGAAAATTTAAGTAAACAAGAAACTAATGAATATACGGATATATTTAAAGGAAGAGATGTATATGTGATCCATTATGAAAGTGCTCAAGCTTTTGCTATGAAACAAGAGTTTGAAGATGGACCTGTTACACCTTTCTTAAATAAAATGGCTTCCGAGGGATTATATTTTGATAATTTTTATCCCCAACATTCAGTAGGAACAAGTAGTGATTCAGAATTTACTTTCAACACATCTCTTTTACCTATAAATAATGGAACAGTATTTATGACTCATGCTAATAGAGAGTATGAATCTTTACAAAAGTTATTGAAAAGAGAAGGTTATTATGCTATGGGTATGCATGGTAATAATGGAGATTTTTGGAATAGGAATTCTATGTATAAGACATTAGGTTATGATGAATTTATTAGTAAAAATGATTATGTTATAGATGAAGAAATAGGATTAGGATTAAGTGATAAGTCCTTCTTTAGACAGTCAATTCAAAAAATAAAGGAAATTAAAGAAGAACAAAATAGTCCGTTAATGGCTACATTAATTACCCTTACTAATCATTATCCTTTTGATGATGTAGGAAAATATGGAGAATTTAATGTAGGACATTTAGAAGGAACTGCTGTAGGAAATTATTTCAAATCGTTTCATTATGCTGATGAGGCTTTACAAACTTTCGTAGAAGGTATGGATGAAGAAGGATTACTAGATAATGCTATAATAGTATTATATGGAGATCATCATGCTAAGATTTCTGCATCTGATTATAAAAAAATCTATAATTATGATGAAGATACAGGAGAATATTATGATAAAGAAAGTTCAGAGTATACTGCTATTGATGCTACATTTAAGAAACAATTGAAGAGAACACCATTTATAATATGGTCTAAAGATAAAAAAATTAATGAAACTATTAATACACCTATGGGTATGGTGGATGCATTACCAACTCTTTCAAATATGTTAGGTATTTTAAATCCATATCAATTAGGAACTGACATAATGACAGCTAAAGATAATACAGTTATATTCCCGGATGGTGGATGGTTAAATAGTAAGCATTATTATTCTGCATCATCATCTAAACTTTATAATTTTAATGATGATACAGTTATTGAAGATCCTAAATTAATTGTTACAAACGAAGCGATTGATGAAAAAATAGAGTTATCAAATAATATTATACAAAATGATTTAATAAAATTCTTTAATGGGTTGTTAGCTAAAAACAAAGTATTGACACCAGAACAAAGGTCGTTAATGCCCATTGAGCCGAATATGTAAAATATGTGGATTTTTCCACATATTTTTTTTGTAATATTAATTTTATGTTTTATTAGTAGGAAAAGATATTGTATATTAAAATATTTATATTATAATTATAGTATAAATATTATGATATAAAGGATGATACATATGTATGAAAAAATAATAAATATATTAAAAAAAGGAAAAATAAAATATTCGGAATATAATCATGAATCTGTTTTAGACTATGATGCAGCAAAAAGAGTGAGAGAGCGATTTAATTTAAAAGGAGTAGAAAGTAAAAGTTTATTTATAAAATCTAAATCAAATAAATATTATGTTTTTGTAACTTTGGAAGAAAAAAGAATGAATTCAAAAAAGATAAAAAAATTAATAGGAGAAAAAATATCTATAGCTTTAGGAGAAGAATTAGAAGAAATAACAGGTATGACTCCAGGGTGTGCTTCTCCATTTGGTTACTCCAAGGATATCTCTATGATTGTAGATAAAGATGTATTTAAAAGTGAAAAATTCTTGTTTTCTCCTGGAGTGCCAGAAATAACTATTGAAATAAAGGGAAAGGATATTCAAAATATAATAGAACTTCTTGATAATCCTATTATATATTACTAATACATGGTGTGTGAACTAACAAAAAAGATGGTATATGGATCAGTAAGAAATATAATATAAAAGGTATAATGCTATTAAGTATTTTTTAATATATTATACAATATAATTATGGATAAATAGATATGTATGGAGGAGTGCCTAAATGATAAAGAAATTTAAAAATAAAACATCTATTTTATTTGGTATATTATTAATAATTATAATATCTATTATATTTACAGGATGTAATAAAGAAACGGCATCTGATAGATTTAACATTTATAAAGAAAAATGGGAAAGCAAAGATTATGAAGGTATGTATGAAATGTTATCTACTGAATCAAAGGAATATATTTCAAAGGAAGATTTTTTGGATAGATATAATAATATATATAAAGGTATTGGTGCTAAAAATATATCTATTGAGGTAGATGAAAATAAGGAAGAAGATATTATATCTTTTTCAATAAATATGGATACTGTGGCAGGAAATGTAGACATCCCCGATTATAAATTAACAATGGTTCCAGAAGAAATTGATGATGAGAATGTATGGGCTGTGGATTGGGATGAAAGTTTAATATTTCCTGAAATGACTTTAGAAGATAAAGTTAGAGTTGATACTATAGAGTCCACTAGAGGTGAGATTTATGATAGAAATGGTGAAGGATTAGCAGTAAATGGTACTTTGATAAACGTAGGGATACATCCTAAAGAATTTGAAGAAGGAAATGTGGGTTCTAAAATAAAGCAAATGACTAAGATATTAGATATTGAAGCATCTATTATTCAAGATAAATTGGATCAAAATACAAATCCAGATTATTTTGTGCCTATAGTTAAACTATCGTATGATGATAACGAAAAATTATCTAAAGTTATGGGAATTGAGGGAGTAACACAAAAGGAAGTAAAGGGAAGAGTCTATCCAGGCGGAGAAGCTTTTGGAGCACTGATAGGGTATATTAATCCTATAACAGCCGAAGAATTAGAAGAGCTTGAGGAAGATGGTTATACTTCTCAAAGTATGGTAGGAAAATTAGGTTTAGAATCTGTGTTCGAAGATCGTCTTAAAGCTCAAGATGGGAAAGTAATTTATATATCAAAAATAAATAATGGACAAGAAATTGAACAGATAACTATAGGAAAAACAGAGGCTAAAGATGGAGAAAATGTTCAATTAACAATAGATAAAGAGTTACAAGAAAAAATGTATAAGGAGATGGATAAAGATGTAGGAGCAGCTACAGCTTTGGATCCTAAATCAGGAGAGGTATTAGCTTTAGTTAGTTCACCATCTTTTGATTCAAATTTATATAGTACTTATATAACTAATAGTCAAAAGGCAGAATGGGATAATAGTGATGTTAATGTATTTAATAATAGATTTAATAGTGTATATTCTCCGGGTTCAACATTTAAGTTAATTACAGGAGCAATTGGCTTAGAAAAGGGAGTAATAAAGCCAAATAAAAAGATGAATATAGAAGGTAAACAGTGGCAACCAGATAGTTCTTGGGGAAAATATAAGATTACTAGAGTTAATGATAAGATAAACCAAGTAAATTTAACTGATGCCTTTGTATATTCAGATAACATATACTTTGCTAGAACCGCTTTGAATATAGGGGCAAAGGATTTTATTAAAGAGGCTAAAAAGTTTGGACTTGGTGAGAAGTTATCATTTAGCTATCCTATAGCAAAATCTCAAGTAGCAAATGATGAAAAAATTGATAAGGATACATTATTAGCAAATACTGGTTATGGACAAGGAGAAGTACTTATGAGTCCTTTACATGTATCTTTAGTATATAGTTCGTTAGTTAATGATGGCAATATAGTAAATCCATTATTAGAAATGAAAGAAGGTAACTCACCTACTCTATGGAAAGAAAATGTTATAGAAAAAGAAAATATAGACATATTATTAAATAGTCTTATTGAAGTTATTGAGAATGAAAAGGGGACAGGTAATGACGCTAAGATATCAGGTATAAAACTAGCTGGGAAGACTGGAACAGCAGAATTAAAGAAAAGTTTAGAAGATGAAGATGGTGAAGAAAATGGATGGTTTGTTGCTATGGATACTGAAAATCCTGATATAGTAATTTCAATGATGATAGAAAATGTAAGAAATAGAGGAGGAAGTCATCATGTAGTACCAAAGGTTAGAAATATATTAGATTATTATTTAAATATATAGTATAAAAATCACCCTTATATCCAATTGGATATAAGGGTGATTTATTAAATTTATTTTGTAATAACTTCAGCTACTATATCCATAGGATCTAATAAAGGTTTATCTACATTGTTATCATTTAAAACTAATGATACTTCGGTACAACCAGATATTAAAATCTCTGCTCCATTTTTTATAAGTTTATTTCCTGCATTTTTTAATAGATTTAAAGGTTCATCTCCTGTATTACCACTTTTAATACCATTTTTTCCATAAATGGCTTCCATTACATTTTCTTTTTGGTCTGATTCTGTTGGGTAAATTATATCCATATTAGTAAGATATTTTTCAAAAAGACCAGTTTTAATAGTACCAGTAGTAGCCAATATACCAATTTTTTTAGTATCAGGATAATTGTTTTTAATGTAGTTATTTAATTCTTGTAATGCATTTAATATTGGAAAAGATAGTTCCTTTTGTATATCTTCTATAAAATAATGAGCAGTTATACAAGGGATACATCCTATATCCACATTAGTTTTTTCTAAGTTTTTTCCAGTTTCAATCATAGCTTGTACAGGACTTTTTCCCGATCCTAGTATGAATTCAGTACGATCTGGAATTTTTACATTACTATCTATTATTACACGAAAATGATCTTGATCAGTTTTTGCTTGGGTAGATTTTATTATTTTCATAAAAAGATTCGATGTAGCCTCAGGTCCCATTCCTCCTAAGATTCCTATAATTCTATCGTTCATTATTAATCTCTCTCCTTACTATTCAATTATCTGTATATCTTCTGTTCCTGCAACTCTATTTCTTAAAGGCTTATATAATAAGTTTTTACTTATATCAGGTCTTGATTTATGTATTATATCAAGAGCTATGTGAGCCCCATAATCCATACCTTGACATCCAGCTAACAATACTATATCACTATTTTTAGCTTGTGAAAGACCATATGCTATGGCATCTTGTAATTCTTCGTATAAATTCACCTTGATATTAGCATTATTCATTACTTCTTTAAATACTGATATTTCTTCAGTAGTCACCTTATCTTTTTCTGTAACATGGGATTTACTTAAAGTAGCAGTTATTTCAGTTAGTCCTAATTTTTTAGCCCACTTAGCTATAATTTCAGCATTTTCTCTATTTACAGTTGGACCACGACTTCCTCGAATTGCATATACTAAAGTTAAATCTTTATATACCATACGGCTTAATGTTCCTAGAGTTACATCAATATTGCCTGCATTGGCAAAATGATCATCTATAATTTTAAAATTGTCTTCAAATATAAATTGGAATCTGCGCTCTACTCCAACAAATTCTTTAAGACTTTTTTGAATGGTTGGTATTGGAATTTCGGATAGAAGAGCAATTGCAATAGCAACCATTGAATTATATACCGAATGATAACCTGGAACTGAAAGACTTATTTTAAATTCTTTTGGAGTATATTCTGTATTGCCTGTTTTAAAAGATCTTTGAATTACCACAGTAAATTCAGCTCTACCAGTGGAAATATCTAAGTTTTTACAATATAAATCTCCATCTTGACCTTCTACGCTAAATGTTAGGACATTAGCCTTTGTTTCATTAATTAATTCTTTAAGTCTTGGAGAATCTACATTTAATATAGCCCATTTATTAGAGCCTGCATTTCTGATAAGACTTGCCTTTGCATTAAAATATTCTTCAAATGAGCCATGTAAATCAATATGTTCTCTACTTATATTATTAAAAGTAACTATATCGAAGTCTACATTAGATACTCTATTAAGTTCTAATGCCGAAGAAGAAACTTCCATTGTAACATGAGAAATATCTTGCTTTTTCATTTGGCTAAAGTAATTTTGTAAATCTAGAGATTCAGGTGTAGTTAAAATAGATGGAATCATAGAGTCTCCAAATCTACTCATTACCGTACCAATAAGGCCTGTATTATATCCATGGTTACTTAATATAGTATCAGTCATAAAAGAAGTCGTAGTTTTACCATTTGTACCAGTAATTCCTATGATTTTCATGTCTTTAGAAGGATTATCATAAAATTTATTACTTAGTGCGGCTAATGCTTCACGGCTATTTTCAACCTTATATTGAGGAATATCCCATCCTTCTTGAAATTCTTCTACAACTATTGCATCAGCACCGTTTGCTATTGCTCCCATAATATACCTATGTCCATCAGTTTTGTAGCCTTTAATACAGACAAATAAATTACCTGGTTTTACTTTTCTAGAGTGATATGCTATTCCGCTAATATCCATATTTTTTTCTTTCCAAGATTCCAATATATTAATTGATTCTAATAAAAAATTTAATTTAATCATTTGTATCTCCTTTCTAAAGGAAATATAAAAAATTGATTATTTCCTTATTTAAATACTTTTTCTTTAATACGTTTTAGTATGTTTCCTAAAAATACAAAGGCTGGTTTGGGATCATTGAAATCCCATATAGCATAAGCCTTAGGTTTAAAATAAGATTTTAAAACTTCAGATATAGTTAATTGTTTAGTTTGTATATATTTTTTAACTGCTAATAAATCCTCATAAGCATACCAAAATACCAAATTTGTATTTTCAGTTATAGATTTATCTTGTAATGGAGAACCTATTAAATCCATATATGCTATATATGGCATATTAAGTCCAGCCTTATATAATAAGCTGTTTAAATTTGTAGTTCTTGCATTTATCTCAATTAAATAGAAATCTCCTGTTTCAGAATCCTTTTTAAATTCAATTTCTGCAAAACCTTTAAAGCCAATGTTTTCTAGAAAACTAGCTCCTAAATCATACAATTCAGGAAAATATTTTTGAGCAGTATAAACTGAAGCTCCAAAATTAATTGGATATTGACGATATTTTTGACAAGTCATCCAATGTGTTACTTTGTTATTTTGGTCGATATATGCATCAAAAGTATTCATATGATCATCAAATCCAGGTATTATTCTTTGAATAATAACTTCTAAATTTACATCTTGTGATTTTTTAATAGCTTCCTCAAGTTCTTTCCTATTATATACCTTAAACAACTTTTGTCTAAATTTTGATACAAATGCTGGAGAATCCACTGGTTTAACTAAGCATGGATACTTAATAATGTTTTCTACTTTTTCAATATAATTTTCTTCATCAAGTCTAACTGTTTCAGGAACCAATACATCATGTTCTTCTGCTAATCTATGCAGTGTTTCCTTATTCATAACTTTTGTATAGAGTCCCTTTTCAGTTTGAGGTATTAAATAGTATTCTTTTAATTCTATTAGATATTTATCTATAAATTCTACATAAGGATCAGCACTAGGAAATAGTACTGGAGTATGTTCCTGTTTTTTTGCATAATCTATTAAAAATTTTAGAAGTCCTTCAGGATTTTCCTTATAATGAGGAGCTATTAATTTTTCGTTTAAATATTTAGAAGCAAATCCATAGGTTCCTTCATTAGAATAATCTATTGCAGTAACTTTTATTCCTTGTATACCTAAACATCGAATAATACTAAGACCTATATAATAATTTGCTCCAAGAACGATAGCTTTATTTTTCATAGTTTCACTTCCTTAAAAATGTAAATGGTACATTGTTTTATCTAATAAATTTTATCACATATTTGTATGGTAGGGAAGTAATTATGATATTATATATTTAATATAATTTTTGCCATCTAATACTAATATTATAAGAATAAAGGTCCAATTCTTTTGAAGTTATCATATATATTTAATTCATTTCTAATAAATTTTATCATAATTATAGTTATGAATCTAATTAAACAAGTATTTTTTGGTAAATATACATATAACATGATATAATAAAAAAGCATAGAAATAATTAGAAAAGGAGTTGTAATTTATGTTAAATAAAAATTACTCAAACTTATTAAGTGTGGGAGTTAGACGACTTAATAGATAAGTGCGTTTAACTGAT
The DNA here is from genome assembly GCF_016820635.1 of Anaeromonas gelatinilytica. Lineage (GTDB taxonomy): Bacteria > Bacillota > Clostridia > Tissierellales > SIT17 > Anaeromonas > Anaeromonas gelatinilytica. The sequence continues at coordinate 22,003 of NZ_WSFU01000030.1, forward strand.
TTATTGGCGCTCCTTATTTATTAAGTCGTCATATATATTTAAATAGACTTATAAATATAGGAGGATATAGAATTGAATAATAATACATTTAAAACCTTAGAATATAGTGAATTAAAGGAAAGAGTTAAAGAATTTTGTGTAAGTGGATTAGGTAAAAAATTATTAGATAATTTAGAGCCAACTAGAAGTTATGATGGTACTAAAAGAAGATTACAGGAAACTTCTGAGGCTAAAAGAATATTGAATAATACAAATCATGTACCTTTTGATGGTATATATGATATAAGTAATATAATTGACAAAGTAAATAAGATAGGACAATTAGATTCTAGCGAGATTGTTAAAGTTTCGGATTTCTTGAGAGGATGTAGAAGAATTAAGAAATTCATGATAGATCAAGAATTTTATGCTCCAGTATTGAGTGAATATGCCTTATCTCTAAGTGAATTTAGAGATATTGAGGAGGAGATTAATTATTCGATCAGAAATAATAGGGTAAATTCTTCAGCTAGTAAGAATCTAAATAGAATAAGAAGAAAAATTGATAGTTTAGAGGATAAAATTCAACAAAAATTAAATAAATTTATAACATCGGCCACATATAAAAAATATCTTCAAGAATTTTTTATAAGCAAAAGAAATGATAAGTATGTAATACCAGTAAAAGCATCTTATAAAAATAAGATAGATGGAACTGTTATAGATGTATCAACAAAGGGAACTACAGTATTCATAGAACCAATTTTAGTTGCCAAATTAAATAATGAGTTAAATTCTCTAAGATACGAGGAAAAATTAGAAGAGTATCAAATCTTAGCATATTTAACTGGATTAATTCATGAAAAAATCAGATCTATAAGTATAAACTTAGAATTAATATCTCAGTATGATATGATTTTTGCTAAGGGAAAATACAGTAGTAAGATAGAAGGAATAGAACCAAAAATTAATTCTTATGGATATATAAATATTATAAGAGGAAAACATCCTTTATTAGAAGAAGACTGTGTACCATTGGATTTTACTATAGGAAAGGATTATAGATCTTTAGTAATAACAGGACCAAATGCAGGAGGGAAAACTATATCTTTAAAAACAGTAGGAATATTGACATTGGCGGTTCAGTCAGGTTTTCATATACCAGCTGATAAAAACACAGAAATATCAGTATTTGAGAATGTTTTTGTAGATATAGGAGATAATCAAAGTTTGCAAAATGCTCTTAGTACATTTTCTTCTCATATGAAAAATATATCAGAAATAATTAATAAAGCTGACAGTTTATCATTAATCTTATTCGATGAAATAGGTACAGGAACGGAACCAAATGAAGGAGCAGGTTTAGCTATAGCAATACTAGAGAGTTTATATAAAATAGGGGCTATAAGTATATCTACTACTCATTATGGTGAAATTAAAAATTACGCTAGAAATCATCCTGACTTTCAAAATGCTTATATGAAATTTAATCCTGAAACATTAGAACCTTTATATAAAATGGTTATTGGAGAAGGTGGAGAAAGTAATGCTTTATGGATATCAAAAAAGATGGGTATAAGGGATTCAGTATTGAAAAAAGCAAGATCTTATATAAACAATAAAAATTATGATTATAGTATTGTTAACGATAATAAAATAAGAAAACAAGAGGATTTAGTTAGTAAGAATATTGATGATAGTATTGAAGAAGAATTAAGAGTAGGAGATAAAGTTTCAATTCTTCAAACGGAAGAAGAAGGTATTGTTTATAAAGAAAAAGATAAATACAATAATATAGAAGTAATGGTGAATAATGATTTCATATCTTTAAATGTGAAAAGAGTAAGACTTTCTATTAAGAGGGAATTATTATATCCTGAAGGGTATGATTTAAATTCATTATTTGTTTCCTATGAAAAACGAAAATTAGATAGAGACATTGAAAGAGGTTCAAAGAAAGCTCTTAAAAAAATATATAAAGAGATAAAAAATAAATAATTGAAATTAAGATGAATGCTATTTTTGTAGCATTCATTTTAATATTTTGTTTATTTTTCTTTTAATATTGTGGTATATAAGTATATAGACTGATAAAATATTATTATTAGTTATTTTTAAGGAGGTTTTTCATATGAAGTTAGTGTCATGGAATGTAAGTGGGCTTAGAGCTTGTATTAAAAAGGGATTTTTAGAATATTTTAATGAGGTTGATGCAGATATTCTTTCTTTACAAGAAATAAAACTTCAAGAAGGACAGATAGATTTAGAGTTAGAAGGATATTATCAATATTGGAATTATGCTGAAAAAAAAGGATATTCTGGTACGGCAGTATTTACTAAAAAGAAACCATTATCAGTTAAATATGATTTGGGGATTGAAGAGCATGATAAAGAAGGTAGAGTTATTACATTAGAATTTGATAAGTTTTTCTTGGTTAATGTTTATACTCCAAATTCTCAAAGGGGTCTAGCTAGATTGGAGTATAGAATGAAATGGGAAGACGATTTTAGAAATCATCTTAAAGAGTTAGATAAGGAAAAACCAGTCATATTATGTGGGGATTTAAATGTAGCTCATAATGAAATAGACCTTAAAAATCCTAAGAACAATAGAAAAAATGCAGGATTTAGTGATGAAGAAAGGGATATGATGACAAAATTATTGGATTCAAATTTTATAGATACTTTTAGATATTTTTATCCTGATAAAGAAGAGGTATATAGTTGGTGGTCCTATATGAGGAAAGCTAGAGAGAGAAATTCTGGATGGAGAATAGATTATTTTATTACTTCAGAAAGATTAAAGGATTTACTAGTAGATTCTAAAATACATATGGATGTAATGGGAAGTGATCATTGTCCAGTATCATTGGAATTATCAACATAATAAAATATCAAATTTTAAAATCTAATTATGAATTTATAGTTAGATTTTTTGTTTTTAGATATATAAATTATCAAATATATAAGATATGAAGTAGGAAACTGAGAAGAATAGAAAATATATGATGGTTTTATAATATATTATGATTGGTTGTGACTGATAATAATATCATTGGTGACTGATTATGAAATTAATTGAACGAAAATGATTGACTTTTGAAAAGCTATAATTTATAATAAATATAAAGAGGTGAATACTATGTTGACAGAGGAAAGACAGAAATTCATATTAGATACTTTGAACAAAAAAGGAATTGTAAAGGTCAATGAGTTAGTTAAGACTACTGATGCCTCAGAATCTACAATTAGAAGAGATTTAACTCATTTAGAAGATTTGAATAAATTAAAAAGGGTTCATGGAGGAGCCACATTATTAGAGGGAAGATATAATGAGGCTAGTTTTAAGGATAAGCTTATTCATAAGCAGGAGGAAAAGGTTGCCATAGCTAAACATGCAGCTTCATTGATAGAAGATGGAGATTCTATATATTTAGATGCAGGAACTACAATCTATGAAATGACACAATTCATAAATCAAAAGGATATTTTTGTAGTTACTAATGGAATAGATAATGTAGAACCTCTTTTAGAAAAAGGAATAAATGTTTATATTTTAGGTGGAAAAATCAAATCAAAGACTAAGGCAGTAACAGGAGTTGATGCTATAACTAATCTATCAAAATTTAGATTTGATAAAGCATTTCTTGGCATGAATGCTATTCATTTAGAATATGATCTGACTACTCCAGATACCGAAGAGGCTAAGATGAAGGAAAAGGCAATAGATTTATCTGGAGAATCATTTGTATTAGTAGATGATAGTAAATTTAATAAAGTAAGTTTTGTTAAAGTTGCAGATTTAGATAGAGTAACAGTAATAACAAATAAAGAAAATAGACATTATGAAGAATATTTACAAAAAACAGATATAGAGGTAGGGACAGAATGATGATATATACAGTTACATTTAATCCAGCGATAGACTATATTTTAGAATTGGAAAGCTTTAATGTAGGAGGTGTAAATCGATCAAAGAAATCATACAAGTATCCAGGAGGAAAAGGAATTAATATATCTAGGGTATTAAATAAGCTTGAAGTTGACAATTGTGCATTGGGATTTGTAGGTGGATTTACAGGAGAATTTTTAAAAGAATATTTAACAGATGAAGGAATAAAAACAGACTTTATAACTGTAGATGGAAACACTAGAATTAATGTAAAACTTAAAATTCAAAGGGAAACAGAAATAAATGCTCAAGGTCCAGAAATAAAGAAAGAAGATTTAAACAAACTCTATGAACAAATCGAATATTTAGACTCTAAAGATTTCCTAGTATTAGCTGGAAATGTACAGAAGAGATTACCTAGAAATATATATTCAAATATTCAAGAAAAATGTGAGAAAAAAGGTATAAAAGTAATAGTAGATACTACTGGAGAATCATTAATATCCACAATAGAAAACAAACCATTTTTGATAAAACCAAATAATCATGAGCTTGGAGAAATATTTGATGTTGAAATAAATAGTAAGGAAGAAGCTATAAAATATAGTAAAAAATTATTAGAAAAAGGTGCAGAAAATATTATTATATCTATGGGTTCAGAAGGAGCGGTATTGGTATCAAAGGAAGGAATATATCATGGAAGTGCTCCTAATGGATGTGTGAAAAATTCTGTAGGTGCAGGAGATTCATTAATAGCTGGGTTTTTAGCTAAATATTCTCAAGGAGAAGATATAATAGAAGGATTTAGATGGGGAATTGCAGCGGGAAGTGCCACAGCTTTTTCAATAGATTTATGTTCTAAAGAAGAAGTTGAGAGTCTTATAAAAGAAGTTAAAATTGAGAGATTATGTTAATAGAAGGGAGAGTTGGATATGAAAATTACCGATTTGATTAAGAAAGATACTATTATTTTAGATTTAAATTCTTCTACAAAATCAGACGTAATTGAAGAATTAGTTGATAAGTTAGATTCAGCAGGTAGACTTAAGGACAAAGATGGGTTTAAAAAAGATATATTAAAAAGAGAAGGGGAAAGTACAACAGGTATTGGGGATGGAGTAGCTATTCCTCATGCTAAGAGTAGTGCAGTAGAGACGCCTTCTATAGTTTTTGGTAGATCACAAGAAGGGATAAATTTTGAAGCTCTTGATGGAGAAGTAAGCAATTTATTTTTTATGATTGCTGCCAGTGAAGGAGCTCATAATGATCATTTAGAAACTCTTTCAAGATTGTCTACATTATTAATGGATTCAAAATTTAGAGAAGACTTATTAAAGGTTGAGTCTGAAGAAGAGATATTATATTTGATAGATGAGAAGGAAAAAGAAAAGCTGAAAGATGAAGAAGGAAAGAAAAAAGCAGAAGTTAAAAATAAAGGGACTATATTGGCAGTAACTGCTTGTCCCACTGGAATAGCTCATACCTATATGGCTGCGGATTCCCTTAGGGAAAAGGCTGAAGAAATGGGAGTAGATATAAAGATAGAAACTAATGGTTCCACTGGTGTGAAGAATAGATTGACTGAAAAAGAAATAAAAAATGCTACAGCAATAATAGTATCAGCAGATACAAAGGTTGAAATGGATAGATTTGATGGTAAGATAGTTATTCAAACTCCAGTTTCTGCGGCTATCAAGGAACCAGAGGAATTAATTAAAAAGGCATTAGATAAAGAAGGAGATTTATATAAAGCTAATAGAACTTCTAAAACCGAAGAAAAAGCTGAAGGTAGAAAGGGAATTTATAGAAATCTAATGAATGGAGTCTCCAACATGCTACCATTTGTTGTAGGTGGGGGTATATTGATAGCCTTAGCTTTCCTATTTGATTTTAACAACGCAGGAGCGGCCGATTATGGTTCTGGAAATAGTATAGCTGCATTCTTCAATGACCTAGGTGGTGTAGCATTTGGGTTTATGTTACCAGTATTGGCTGCATTTATAGCATCTTCTATAGGAGATAGACCAGCATTGGCAGTAGGATTTGTTGGAGGGGCATTGGCTGCTAATGGAAATGCAGGATTCTTAGGAGCTTTAGTAGCAGGATTTATTGCAGGATATTTAGTATTAGGATTAAGAAAAATATTTAATGTATTACCTGAGTCTTTAGAAGGGATTAAACCAGTATTACTATTTCCTCTATTTGGAATACTATTGATTGGAATCATAATGAACTTCATAATCATACCTCCAGTGGAAGCCATAAATACAGGAGTAAATAATTGGTTATCTGGATTAGGAGGAGCAAATAAATTATTATTAGGATTATTATTAGGTGGAATGATGGCAGTAGATATGGGTGGACCAGTAAATAAAGCAGCTTATGTATTTGGTGTTGCATCTGTTGCAGAAGGAAACGGTCATATAATGGCTGCTGTAATGGCAGGAGGAATGGTTCCACCATTAGGAATAGCCCTTGCAACTACATTCTTCAAAGATAAATTTACAGAAAAAGAAATAGATGCAGGTAAAACTAACTATGTAATGGGATTATCCTTTATAACAGAAGGAGCAATACCTTTTGCAGCAGCAGATCCAAAGGCAGTCATTCCTTCGATAATAGCAGGATCAGCAACAGCAGGTGGTTTATCAGCAATGTTTGGTGCATCTTCTCCAGCACCCCATGGAGGAATATTTGTATTCCCAGTAGTTACTAACTGGTTAGCATATTTAGTAGCAATTTTAGTAGGATCAATAGTAGCAGCAATTCTATTAAATATCTTTAAAAAGCCAGTAGAATTAGAAAATCAATAGAGCAAATAGAGGGAGTAAAAAATTATAATAAGTATAGTAAAAAGGTGAATGGATAAGTAACATATTTAAAAGAATAAACGACAGTTCATGTTGTTTATACTGATAAAAATGTTGTTTATCCATTTACTATTGTAATTATCTGGATAAGGTATATTATTGAGTTAGAAAGTAAAAATGATATCTTGAGATTTTATTCAAAAAAGATCTATTAAAGATTGATGAGGAGGGTTGGTATGGATAGTCCATAAAAGTAGTAAGAATATTTTAAAGATATAATTAATTATTCAAGAATGATTAAGTAAATAGGAGGCGTTAGTTATGGTTAAAGATGTTAATCATACAAAATTCATAATATTTTCAATTATCATTTTATTATTTTTTATATCGATTACAATGACTTCAGAAGCTGCATATTCTATTAGAGTGAGGAAACAATGGGACAAAGTAACTCAAGATGTAGGAACTATAAATTATTTAGTATATGATACAAATATTAGCTATATAAATTTAACGGTTGTAAATGGTTATACTTATTCTACTTCAACGAAAGATATAACATCTGCAAGCGATAGATTACTTAAAATTATTTCTAGAGTTAGGTATACTAGAACGTATAAGGTGTATTAAAATTTATTAAATAAATTTTATAGATGAAATGGAAGATAAGCTTATGCCTTTATTAATAGGAATCGTATAAGATAAAAACCTTAGTATAAGGAGAAGATAAAAATGAATGTATTAGAAGTGAAAGATATATCTAAAACATTAGGACGGAATAAAATATTAAAGGATATATCCTTTAGTATAGGAAAAGGTGAAATAGTAGGGTTTGTAGGACCTAATGGTGCAGGAAAAACTACAACAATAAGAACTATTACAAATTTAATTTTTCCAGACAGTGGAACAATATCAATTTTTGGATATGATCTTATAAAAGAAAGAGAAAATGCATTAAAAAATGTATCTGCAATAGTTGAAAATCCAAGTCTTTATACATATCTGAGTGGTAAAGATAATTTGGAATTAGTGAGAAAATTAAATGGAATATCTAAAGAAAAGATGAATGAAATAATTGAATTTGTAGATTTAACTTCTAGAATAAACGATAAAGTTAGAAAATATTCTCTTGGTATGAAACAAAGGTTAGCATTAGCAATGTGTTTATTAACTGAACCTAAGCTTCTTATATTAGATGAACCTACGAATGGTTTAGATCCTACTGGAACTATTGAATTAAGGAATATTCTAATTAAATTATCAGAAGAAAAAAGTATTTCTATATTTATTTCTTCTCATATTTTAAGCGAAATAGAAAAAATATGTAATAAAATTATATATATAAAAGAAGGACAAATTGTAATTACAAAAAGCTATGATAAAAATAGCAAATTAAAGATGATTAAGTTGGTTATTGAGGATTCCGTAAAATTAGATTCTAATTTTAAAAATGCAGGACTGGTTGAAGATTATACTATAATTGATAATGAACTAATTATATCTCTAGATATAGATAATTTAAGTAAATTATTAAATTATTTTGCAAAAAACAATATTGAATATTCAAATTTTGAAATTTTGAATTCCAAGGTAGAAAAGGAATATGCAGAAATATTTGGAGGAGAAAAATAATGATTACGCTTATAAGTTTTGAGTTCAAAAAGTTTTTTAGTAAAAAGAAAAATATTATAATAATATTACTTTTATTTTTATTTACTTTACTATTTATACTATTAAATAATAATATAAATAGTGATAAAAAGGAATCAGAATTATTTTCTCTTGAAGAACATATTGAGTCTTTTGAAAGTTCATTAGAGGAATTAGAAAATGATTATGAAAATTTTAAAGATGAAAAACCAACAGTAGCTAATAATATAAAAAAGATAATAGATGATCATGAAATGCAAATAGATATATTGAAAAGGAAAAAGCAAGGACTAATAAGTGGTGATTGGAAAGAGAGTCTTAAATCAGATATAGAATTTGATAAGTATACTTTAGAAGGTAAAAAAGATGGTACTATTGTAGGGGGTGAAGATTCCAATATAATAGAAGAGAGATTAGAAGTCAATAAAATTCTTTTGGAAAAAAACATAAAACCAATAGATACAGAAACTTCAGTTACAGCATGGAATTTCATGAAATTATTAGTTAAAAATTTAGTACCCCTTATAATTATAGTATTAATTCTTTTATTTTCTTCAGATGCTGTATCAAGTGAAATGGATGAAGGTACATTTAAGATTTCACTTTTACAACCTATTACAAGAAATAAAATCATTTTATCTAAAATAATTTCATATTCACTCATATGTATATTAATATTAACAGTATTATTTTCTGCTTTCTTTTTAGGATTGGGGATTATAGAAGGTTTTGGGTCTTCAGAGTATCCTACTAAATATTATAATGGAAGTTTTACAAATTATTTTGGAAATAATGCGGAAGACGGTGTTGAATATATTCAGATAAAAAAATTTATATTATATATAATTCCTTTCTTGATTTTACTGATATTAGCTATAGTGGCGATATCTGTATTTATATCGACAGTCGTAAGTAATAGTTTAGCTGCTATAAGTATTTCAGTAATAGGATATATATCATTTTTTATAATAAATTCTCAACTTGGAATGGTTTCCAAAATTGCTCACTTAGTACCTACTACTTATTCTAATATCCCTCTTTTATTGAATGGTGAAGCAATTGTGATATATTCAAATAATAATATAACTTATATTAATGGAATTATTGTATTGTTAGCAATAATATTAATATTTAATACTTCGTCGATATTTATGTTTAGAAAGAAAGATATATTGTAATATCAATAATAAATTTTGAAATTAGAGGGTTAAATTGGAGGTCTGTATATGAAAGCATTAAAAATAAATACATTAAATAAGAAGTTAATATTAACTTTTTTAGTTATAAGCTTGATTATATTAAGTTTTTCAATTAGTATACAAGCAGCACATGCAGAAAGAGTTTTAAAATCTTGGGATCATGTAGAGAGAGTTGGGTATTCTCCTTATAATGAGAATTTTAATTATATTACATTAAGTTATGTTAATGGATATTCGTATTCAACTTCAACAAAAAATACGACATCTAGTGGGGACCTTTTAAAGGGTATTTATAAAAGAATAACTTATACTAGAAGTTATCGTGTATATTAAATTTAATTTATATTAAATAAAAATAAAACCTTCTAATTTCAAATAGTTATTTAATAAATTTATTATATTATTTTGAGTATGTTTTTTAATGAGGAGTGTTAAATAAAATTACTTTACCACCAGAATTAAAATTAGAATCAAAAAGTTATAATTTTAAAGCTAGATATTTTGTTTCAAATTCAGCAAGTGATGTATGGAGAGGAGAAATGAAGTGGAAGAAAAGAGATGGTAGATTATTTTTTGCGATATCGCTTCTTGTGATTTCGGTTGTTGGATCTTTTGGAGTTACTTCCATTGTTTATCAGGCAACAGGATGGCGAATGCCTACTTGGTTAGCTTGGGCTATCATTGGAGCCGGTACTGTATCAGTTGTTGTTGGTTTGTTAGCTACTTATGGTGGGGTTACCGTAGCACCAGGAGTTGTTAAGGCTCTTTTAGCTGCGGATAGTGTATCACTTTAAACATTAGTTTTAAAGTCAAATTACTTTAAATTAATTTTTCTTCTCAAGAAATTTGGACTGCTTGCTTTTAAATTTGTGAGGTGAATGGAGAAAAAATGAATTTTTTAAAAGCTATACTAACTATCATAATGATTATTCTATTTGTATTGCTAGTATATTCATTTTTGACAAAGAAGACAATGGATTTTACTATTGCTATAATCTTTTTTATTGTTGTGATTTTATTCTTTATCTTTAATTTAAAGGGGAAATAGTAATTGAAATTAAAACTAAAATCGTTTAGTACAGTAAGAGGAGTAATAACGATATTTTTTCTGTTTTTTGTGATTGGGATTTTGGTAGCTATATTAATTAATCCAGAATCTGGAGATATAACTAACTTAGATAAATATAAGTCATTGAGAAAAATTTTAAATAATAATGTGATATTGATACTAATAATATATGTTATATCAATATTATCTCCAATACCACCAATTATAATTATTGCTCAAAATGGATTAGTATTGGGTGCTTCCATAACATGGATCATAAAGTTCAATCCTATATTACTGATACTTTTATTACCGCATGGCATCTTTGAAGTTCCAAGTATTTTAGCTACTGCATTTATTATTAATAGAGGAAGAAATCTATTCAGGGATGATCCACGTGTTTTTGTTAAAATATTGTTCATACATTTACTTGTAACAATTTTGTTAGCTATAATCGAAGCATACATTACTCCTGAACTAATAAGATACATATAAAGACTAACTATATGAAGTCAAATAAAATTTAAATATTTATCATTCCAAAATTAAAGTATA
>NZ_WSFU01000111.1 GCF_016820635.1 Anaeromonas gelatinilytica
TGATGAAGGTAGCGATTATCTATGTGCTATTGTTTATGGTGTATATAATAAAGAAGCTTATATTCTAGACATATACTACACAAAAGATTCAATGGAAATAACAGAACCTTCTACGGCTAAAATGCTTTATGAAAATCAAGTTAATAAAGCTGACATAGAGTCGAATAATGGTGGTAGAGGATTTGCAAGAGCAGTTGAAAGGATATTAAAAGAAAAGTATAACAGTAATAAAACCAGGATAAAATGGTTTCACCAAAATAAAAATAAACAAGCCCGAATATTATCTAATTCTACTTGGGTTATGAATCATATATACTATCCAGTTAATTGGAGAGATAAGTGGCCAGAATATTATAAAGCTATGACAACTTATCAAAAGGAAGGTAAAAACAAACACGATGATGCTCCAGATGCAACAACAGGAATAGTTGAAGTTATAGATAAAGGTAAAGGTCTATCAATACTTAAGTAGTGAGGTGAGAAAATGTTTAATTTATTTAACAACAAGATAAATGTAATGTCTACAGAAGAAATACTCTATAATGAAATACAAGAATTTAACTCTAGCGACCAAAAATCATGGATGGTCACAGGAGAGAAATATTATAAGGTTTACAATGATATTAATGAAAGAGTCATAACTAGACTAACCGATAGCGGTGCCATAGAAGATAAATCTAAAGCTAATAATAAACTTGCCCATGGATTTATGAAGAATTTAATAGATGAAAAGATAGGGTATCTCCTTGCAAAGGACTATACATTAGATTGTAAAAATAAAAATTATGTAGAAAAGTTAAAAGATACATTAGGTAAATACTTTCAATATACACTAACTAGATTGGGCTATGAAGCTTCTAATAAAGGTATTGCATGGTTACAAGTCTATATTGATGAACAAGGTAACTTTGGAACTATGTTAATACCAGCAGAACAATGTGTCCCTTTATGGCGTGATAATACGCATACTGAATTAGATGGAATGTTAAGATTTTATATTCAAACAGTATATGAAGGTCGAGAGAAAAAGAAAATAACCAAAGTAGAGTATCATACAGAAAATGAAATCTATTACTATGTAGTTAATAGTGACAGACTTATTCCAGATATTGAACAATTTGAAGGTGGTCCTATTCTTCATTATAAAAAAGGTGAGGAAGGTAGAAGTTGGGGGAAAGTACCTTTCATACCATTTAAAAATAATTTTATAGAATATCCTGATGTTAGATTTATAAAGTCTTTGATAGATAGCTATGATAAATCTAGGAGTGAAATAGATAATTTTATAGAAGAAACTAAGAATCTAATTTATATTTTAAAGGGATATGGTGGAGAAGACATAGCAGATTTTATGAAAGATTTAAATTACTATAGGGCTATAAAAATTGATGATCCTGAACATGGAGGAGTAGATACTCTTAATCCTACTATAGATATTGCTGCAGCAAAAGAACATTTTGAACAACTCAAAAGGGACATAAATGAATTTGGCCAAGGGGTACCAACAGACCAAGATAAATTTGGCAATAATCCAAGTGGCATATCTTTAAAGTTTTTATATGCTGGGTTAGATCTTAAATGTAATCATTTAGAAAGAGAATTTAGAAGAGCATTTGAACAATTATTATATTTTATCAATGTATACCTTGCTGAAAATGGGCAGGGTAATTTTAATGAGGATGTAAAGATTATATTTAACAGAGACATACAAATTAATGAGAGCGAAGCTATAGATAATGCAGTTAAATCTAAAACCATAATATCAGACGAAACAATAGTTGCTAATCATCCATGGGTAGGTGACTTAGAAGAAGAGCTTAAGAAATTAGAGAAGCAAGCTCAAAGATATAAAGAAGAAGCAGGACTAAAGTATGATAAAGTCCCTGTAAAAGATGGTGAGGGCAATGAATAGTAGTGTATACTGGGAAAAGAGAATAGCTAATAAAACTTGGGGAATATATAACGATATAGAAAAAAGGAATAAGGCACTCATAGAGTTTTATGAAGAATGTAGTGAAGATATTCAATTTGAACTATTCAAAATATCAAAAAAGATTAAATCCAACGCACCTACCCTCACAGATATGCACCAATATAATAGATTATCTAAGCTTAATAAAAACATAGAGTCTAAAATAAAAGATCTTTCTAAAAGAGTAGAAAAAGGATTCAAAGAAGATATTACAAAAGGATATCAAGAAAACTATGATATAACTATGAAAGCTATTGGAGAGTTAGAATACTCTACTCCAAGCGAAAAGATGATAGAAGAATTAGTCAAATATCCCTGGAGTGGGGAAAATTTTTCTAATAGATTATGGGAGAATACTAGAATTCTAGAAAGAAACTTAAACGAAATAATGGTTAGAGGATTAGTACAAGGGCAAACCATAGTAGAGATAGCAACAGAATTAGACAATAGAATGAAGAAAGGCTATAATGAAGCTCATAGACTTGTTAGAACAGAAACTATGCATTATCTAAATGAAAGCTCAATTCAAGCATATAAAGATGCAGATATTGAAAAAATTCAGTTTTTGGCGGCACTAGATGAAAGGACTTGTCCAGAATGTGGAGGAGAACATGGCAAGCGATATAAAATAGATAAAGCGCCAATATTGCCTCTACATCCTAATTGTAGATGTACTTATATTCCTGTTATTGAAATTGAAGATAATAGTGGTTCAAATAATAAAGATAGTGGTATAATAGAAGAAAGTGAAATAGGATTTACTAATAATGTCAAAGGGAATATGAGTGATGAAGCACAGGAAATTCTAGAAAATATATTGAATAACGCTCCTGAAGATGTGAAAAATCTATGGGCTAAAGTACAAGACGATTTAGTCATGGTGGATGCAAATAGTAAGAAGTCCTATTATCGACATGGTGAAGGTGTTTATTACGACTTTAAGAAGGATAGTATCAATGAAAAAAGCATGATAGAAGGACGTCTACACAAAGGAAAGGCTAATTACACAACATTCTTTCATGAGTACGGACACCATATTGATTCTTTGTTTGGTTACGATGATTCTTATCAAATGAGGTATCGAAGTGTTGTCACTAAAAAGTATGTTACGCAAGATGTTAAAGTTTGGAACTACAAATCCAAAGAGCTAGGTTTATCAAACTCTTTAAAAGAGGAATTAAAAGATACAATAAAGAATTTTGGTGCAAAAAATATTGAGGATTTAGCTGAAAGATTGTATGATTACGCAGAAGATAATTATTCATATGGCTACAATGGGGCATCTGATATTCTAAGTGGATTAACAGGTGATAAAGTTCATATGGGATGGCACCATTCGAAAAAATATTGGAAAGACAAAAAGGATACGGATGGTTTAGGTAAAGAGGCATTCGCTCATATGTTTTCTGCCTATACAATGCAGGGAGATGCTGATAAATTCATGAAAGAAGTATTTCCAAAGTCTTATAGTAAAGTAATTGATTTTATTAAGGAGGCGAGTAAATAACATGTCCAAAGACCTAAAAAATAAAAAATTACTTGAAAAATATGAAAAGAAATATGGTTCGCAAACAATAAACGCTATTAGAAGAGATTATAGAAAACAATTCCGTAAAGAACCTCCTTTTTGGCCTGGTGATTTGGATGACGCCATGAGTAAGTATACGCTTGAACAAACAATTGATATCTACTTAACAGCTTTGCGAAAAGCTGAACCGTATGAACTGAAAGAAGGAGATATTATTTCGTGTGACGAATTCTAAGGATTAAAGCTATTATAAAACCTAAGCACTTACTCTTGTAAGTGCTTAGGTTATAAGGGAGATAATAGTATGGATAATTTTAAAATTATATATAAAATACTCAAGATGTTAGAAAAATATATGGATGTAGAGGATTTTGACAAGGATCTGATTACTCATGAAAGTCTAGGAATAAGTGAGATTAGATGGACAAGAATAATAGAAATGCTCGTGAGTGAAGGATATATATCAGGAGTAAGATTAATAAAAGCAAACGGACAGAAAGTTCCATTGATTAGAATGACGAACATATCTATAACCCTCAAAGGACTTGAGTATTTAGAAGAAAACTCATTAATGAAAAAAGCAGCAGAATTAGTAAAAGGTATAGCTGGCATAGTGAAATAAGCACTTACAAGAGTAGGTGCTTTTATATTGCCCTTTTTTAGTATTTGCAGGGCATAAAGAACAAAGAACCTAAAACTGGCACTGACCAGTATAAAAAAGTATGGAGGTAGATAAGATGGAATGGTTAAAAAATTCATTGAAAAAAGCCGGAATTGAAGAGTCAAAGGTTGATGAAATAGTAACTTCAGTTAATAAAGAGGTACCAAAATATTTCATGCCAAAAGACAAATATAATGAAGTATCAGAAGCTAAAAAGCAATTAGAAAGTGATATTAAAGAAAGAGATAAACAATTGAAAGATTTAGGAGGCAAAGTCAAAGGAAATGAAGATTTAGAAAAACAGATTAAAGAGTTACAAGTCACAAATAAAAAGGCTGCAGATGATTATGAATCTAAAATAAGAAATATTACTTTAGATAACTCTATCAAGATGTGGCTAAAAGATAATAATGCTAAATATGAGGATTTATTATCTACTAAATTTGATAGAGAAAAACTCACTATAGCTGATGATGGTTCTATTAATGGTTTAGAAGAGCAAGGAAATAGCATTAAAGAAGGATACAAAGATTTATTTACTCAAGCGATTTCAGGGAATAGTCCAAATGATACAGGAGATAGTCCCGGAGGAATGGACCAAATAGAAGCAACTATAAAACAAAATTTAGGATATTAAGGAGAGTGTAATTTATGAATGTAATAGAGTATGCAAAGATATTTATGCAACAATTAGATAAGCAAGTAGTGGCACAGGCAACCAGTGGATGGATGGAAGCTAATGCAGGACTTGTTAAGTATAATGGAGGAAATGAATGTAAAATACCTATTCTTTCTATGGATGGACTAGGTGATTATGATAGAGCTACAGGTTTTGCAGAAGGATCGGTAAATCTTAGCTATGAAACTAAGACTTTAACACAAGACAGGGGTAGAACTTTCCAGTTAGATAGAATGGATGTAGACGAATCCAATTTCATTGCTACTGCCGCCAATGTAATGGGAGAATTTCAAAGAACTTTGGTTATTCCTGAAATTGATTCTTATAGATATTCTTCTATTGCAAGCCAAGCTATTACAAAAGAGTCGGCTACTGGTGGTTACACCCCAAGTGCTACCGATGTATTGACCAAGTTGAAAGATGACATTTATGCCATTTATGATGTAGCTGGTGAAATACCTCTAGTAATCACTATGAACATGCAAATAGCTTCTATATTAGAGAATTCCCAAGAATTATCAAAGCAATTATCAGTCTTAGATTTTGGTGGAGAGGTTAAAACAAAGGTTAGAGGGATTGATGACAACCCAATAATCAAAGTTCCATCTGCAAGAATGAAAACAAAGTATGTGTATAATGATGGTAAGACAGGGGGACAAGAAGCAGGCGGTATTGTAGCAGATGGCACAGCAAAAAACATCAACTGGATCATTACTCCTAAACAAGCACCAATAGCCGTATCCAAAACAGACAAAGTTAGAATATTTACTCCTGATCAAAACCAGAAGGCGGATGCGTGGAAGTTGGATTATAGAAAGTATCATGATCTATGGATTAAAGATAATCAATTTAAAACTATTAGAGTTAATATTAAAGAAGCTTTAGTATAGGAGGGATAAAATGTTTAAATTAGAAAGAGGTCATGTTGTGAAAATAGTAGGGACTGAAAAACAAAGGGATAATTTGCTTGCAAAGGGATTTAAGGAAGTAAAAGAGGAAAAGAAAGTAAAAGAGAAGGCTGCTAAATAGTAGTCTTCTTCCTTTTTAGGACGGTGATTACATGATTGAAAAGATTAAAACAATATTAGGTGTTAATGGATCAGATGAAGACCAATTATTAAATATTTATATAGAAGATATTACAAGGGAAATACAAGAATATCTTAACTGTGATATATTACCTATCCAAGCAGAAAGTATTGTTAGAGATTTAGTTGTAATTAAATACAACAAACAAGGTTCAGAAGGGTTAAAGATTGAAAACTTTAGTGGAGTGTCTCAATCCTTTGAGGATGGATATCCAAAAGATATTGTAAAAAGGCTTATGAGACTTAGAAAACTTCCGAGGTGATTTTATGGCCAGTATAAAAAGAAATATAAAGACCTACTTTTTAGATACTAAAATAAAAATTAGAACTCCCTCTGGTGCAAGCAAAGAATATTGGGATATAGAAAATTCTATAGAAATCAAAGTTTCTATATATGATGTGGACGATACAATCAACACACAAAGCGTCAAATACAATGATTCCAGTCATATAGGTTTAACCAAGCATAAAAGCATTAAAGAGGGGATAAATAGACTTAGAAATGATTTTGATATCTACAATATTATTTCTTCTAAACCACAGGGGAGATATACTCAATTATTGCTTAAAAGGATTGATACAGATGTCTAATAATGATAATAGAGAATTTGTAAAATCAATAAAAGAAGCGACTTATGAAATAATTATGAAGGCATATAAAAACACTGAAAAAGCTTGTTTGTTTTTAGAAGGAGAAGCGAAAATAAACTGTCCTGTAGATCAAGGAGCTTTAAGAGCCTCAATGTTTTCTAAGGTATCTATGACAGAAAGTGAAATAATAGGAACTGTAGGAAATAGCATGAGTTATGCTCCTTATGTTCATCAAGGTACAGGTATATATGCAGTTAATGGAGATGGAAGAAAAACACCATGGAAGTACAAAGTTAAGAGTGGAAAGTATAAAGGTTGGCATGAAACTGTGGGGCAAAGACCTCAACCATTTTTAGAAGATGCTAAAAAAGATAACAAAGATGAAATTAATAAAATATTAGGACGTGGATTGGGGCGTGGATAGATGGAGATAGATATTAAAAATTATATAGAGTTAAATATTCCAGAATTGAAAGATAGACTATTTCCTGTGTTTACAACCAATATATCAAAGCCTTCTATTGTTTATTCTACAACTCCTATCAGTGGAGGGCACGTAAAACAAACACAATTAGAATTAAAAATTATATGGTCTGATTATGATAAAACAAAAGAAATAGAAACAACAATAAATAAAATAATAGATATGGAAGAAGATAAGTCTTTTATTGCTTATGGAAGCACTTATTTTAAGAGCTCTTTAAGTGGTGGAGGTATTTTATACAGGGACGATTTGCAAATGTTTGAAAATACATTAATATTTATAATATTTTGGAGGGGGATTAAATGAGTGCAGAACAAGATAATATATTATTAGGTGCTGGTGAAATTTATATGTATGAATTCGCTGGAGATGTAATTCCGGATCATGCAACAATAGAGACATCACAGCATAATGTTGGGCATACTTCTGGTGGTGCGAGTGTAGAGTATTTACCAGAGAAGTATGATGTCGAGAATTCATATGGAAGAATTGTAAAAAGTGTGATAACTAAAGAAGAAGTAAAATTCAAGACAGGTCTTTTAACATGGGACTTAAATAAATTAGCTTTATTATCTACTGCTAAAATAACAGAAGATGCAACTGAAAAAACAAGAAAACTTACTATAGGTGGCGGTGGATTCCTTAAGAATATTTTGGTTAGATTCGTACATGAAAAAGATAATGGTAAAAAAATAAGATTTACAATGATTGGCCAAGGTGGAAATGGTTTTAATATGGAATTTGGGCAAGAAGAAGTAGTAGTAGATAGTGAGATTTCTGCTATTGAGTATTTGAAGAACTTTTTAGCAGAATTTGAAGAAGAATTGACTGACTACGAAGCTGCAGCTATAGGAGCATAATCAGAATAATAAAAATATATGTAGAGCTTAAACATTCCCTCTGGTATAATAATATGTAAATACATATTAGGGGGAATTAATACTATGAAAAAAGTTATTAAGTGGATAATCATAATTTTTGTAGTTTTATTTGTAGGTAGTGCGGCAATAGCTGGGATAATTGAAGGTATTAAAGGTGAAGATGAAGATGCAGATGCAGTAAAAGAAAGTTCTAATAAAGATGAAACAGTTAAAAAAGAGGAAGTAAAAGAGGAAGAAGAAGAAAAAGAAGAAAAATTAACTTTAGATGAACAGGTTGAAAAGATAGTGAAGGATACTTTAGGAGAAAAAACAAATATTGTAGAAATTGACGTTAGAGACCATATGGGCACTATAGAGATTGAGGATGATAAGTTCGTATCTATAACTTTAGTAGGAAATCAAAATCTTTCTACAAACATGACTAAAAAAGGTATGTGGTTAGATTCAATAGAAGTTCTTGAAGAAATGTTTAAGATAGAAGAAATAGGAAAGGTATGGATAGAGTGGCAGTACCCTTTGGTTGATAAATATGGGAATGAAGATTTAGTAGAGGTAATGAATATTGATATGACAAGAGAGATTGCAGATAAAATAAATTGGGAGAATTTCCCGATAGATAATCTTAAAGAAGTAGTGGACACATACTATGAACATCCAGCGCTTAGCAAAAAATAAATAATTAAGCAAAACAAACATAAACGGTCTGTAAATTGAACCGACCCCAAAAAGTTAGACTTTTTGGGGTCACCTTAAATATAGGCTGTTTTTTAATATTATAAAAGGAGTGTTAAATATGATAGATATAGATAAATATATAGATAGGACAATAGCTTTAAAAATTAATGGAGAAGTTATAAAAATCCAGGAACCAAGTATTAAACTTATAAAAAAATTTACTGCATTAGATGGTTTGGAGGATGATGAAATACTTGATAAACAAAGTGAATTGGTAACTGAAATACTAAATAACAATACAAGTGCTAAGAAGTTTAAGGTAAATGATATAGATAAACTTCCTGTAAGTGCAATTAAAGCAATAATTGAATCTATTGTGGAAGTAGATCAAGACCCAAACTAAGAATTCCCATTCCTGATGACCCAAAAGTAAGGGAAGCATTGTTTAAAAAATACTTTCCTTCTGAGGAGTGGGAGAAAGATTTTAACAATTTAACAAGTGAAGTAAAGGCGATTAGTGAATATACTGGTTTAAACTTCTATGAAGTTTATAGTCTTCCGTATTCACTTTATTTATTGTATAAAAAGGATAGTTGGATATATGGACTAAAGCAAACAGAAAAAGGACAGGAATTTTTAAAAACCTTATGGAGATTAAAACAAACTAAAGCCGACACAAGGGCAATAAGAGCCTTCCAAGGAAGGAGGGAATAATATGACTGGTGGAATATCATTAGCACCTTTAATGACTAAAATAAAGGTGGATATAAATGGTTTTAAGTCTGAAATGGATAAAGCTTCAGCTATAGGTGTTGCAAAGGCAAGAGAAATAAGTAAAAGTATGTCCAATACTGCAAAAGTAGGAGAAGGTCTTAAAAAAGTAGGAGGAACGTTAACGAAATATGTTTCAATTCCTCTTGCTGGTGTTGGTATTGCTAGTGGAAAAATGGCGATGGATTTTGGAAAATCGTTTACGAAAGTTTCTACATTGTTAGATAGCAATAAAACTGATTTTGGTAAATATAAAAAAGATATATTAAACGCAAGTACTGAAACAGGAGCTGCAGTTGGAGATTTTACTGAATCGGTATATCAGTCCATATCGGCAGGTGTAGATCAAAAAGAGGCAATAGGATTTACTACAGAAGCTATGAAACTAGCTAGAGTTGGCTTTACAGAAGGTGCAAGTTCTGTTGATTTAATTACGACTGCATTGAATGGATATGGCTTAGAGGTCGAAGAAACAACTAGGGTAAGTGATATACTACTCACCACACAAAACGCTGGAAAAACCACAATAGATGAACTCTCACAATCTATGGGTAAAGTAATTCCTGTGGCATCTAGTAGTAACTATAGTATAGAAGAGTTATCTGCGACTTATGCAACTTTAACTAAAAATGGTATAGCAACTGCAGAAGCAGGAACGTATACAAGACAGATGTTATCGGAACTTACAAAAAGTGGTTCTAAAGCTGATAAAGCATTAAGAGATGTGGCAGGTAAGGGATTCGCACAACTTAAAAAAGAAGGCGTACCAACTACTGACATTTTAAAGATGATGAATGATTATGCAGTAGATAACGGAATGACCCTTAAGGATATGTTCGGTTCTGTTGAAGCAGGAACTGCAGCCATGACACTTTTTAATGATGGGGGTAAAGAGTATAATGAAATACTAGATAAAATGAATAACAGTTCTGGAATTACAAAAGAAACATTTGATGAAATGTCAGAGTCAGCAGAGTATAGACTTCCTGACGCAATTAATGCATTAAAAAATAGTGCCATAGAGTTTGGAGGTACTTTTTCCCCAATTATAGAAATGGCGGCGGACCTGATAGAAAAACTAGCCGATAAACTTAGTGGATTATCAGAGAAACAAATGAAAATGATTGCCATAGTAGGAGGCTTAGCTATAGCTATAGGTCCTATAATAGGGCTAATAGGAAGTATGATGATAAAATACACTCAATTGAAACCTATAATTATGGGAGTTAGCGCAACAATAAAATCATCTGGTCTGGTAATGGCCGCCCTTACGAATCCAATAACACTAGTTATAGGGGCAATTGTACTTTTAGCTGTAGCAGTTGCGACGAATTTTGCAGGAATAAGAGACACCATATCATCAGTTATGCAATCTATAAAAGAGATTATTTCAACTATATTGAGTTGGCTCAAAACTGCATGGGAAAATGACTTTATGGCTATAAGAACGATAGCAGAACTTGTGTGGGATAGTATTGTAGTTGTTTTTGAAACAGTATTTAAAGTAATAGAGAATATATTTAAAATATTTGCAGCTGCCTTTAAAGGTGATTGGCAGGGTGTTTGGGATGGAGTTAAAAAAATCTTCTCAACTGTATGGGATGGAATTAAAAAATTATTAGGTAACTTTTTGAAAATAATACTTTCTATTATTATAGGTATAGGTGGTAAGTTATGGAGAGCTGCTAAAGGTGCATTTAGTAGAATTAAAGATGGTTTTGTCTTTGTATGGAAAAGTATAAAATCATGGTTTTCTAAAGCTGTAAATGACCCTGTTGGCACAATAAAAGGTATTGGTGGGGCATTGTATAGTGCTGGAGAATCAATATTTAATTCACTTAAAAATGGAATGAAGTCTGTATGGTCTGGTATAAAATCATGGGTAGGCGAGAAAGTTGACTGGTTAAAAGAGAAAGTGACATTTTGGAAGAGCAATAAAAAGAAAGTAGATGGGTCGCATTATACAGGGCTTTCCAATGTGCCCTTTGATGGGTATATTGCAAGGTTACACAAAGGCGAAAGAGTTTTAACGGCGAAAGAGAATAGGGAGTATAATCAAGGTAATGCTTCTAATGCTGTAGTTATTCAACCTTCTGCGGTAAATATAGACGGTCGAGAGGTAGGAACTATCACTTGGAAAGTTGTAGACGAGAATATACAACGTAATAATCGAATTAAAAAATCATTTACATAGGAGGTGATCGATTGATATTTAACAGTGTGGATTTAACGCAATATCTAACAATAAAATCTATCAACGGGCGTGGTTTAGCTTCTACAGAATTAGAATCATTAAGCATTCCTGGGACTGATGGTGCATATGTACTGGGGAAGAGGCGACCTTCTAAAATAATTACTGTCGAAGCTGATATCTTAGCTTTAAATAAGGCTGAATTACGAAAAAATATAGATAAGCTGAATGCTATATTTGATGTTGATGAAGATGTTCCTATTGTATTTCTGGACGAACCAAACATGACGTATTATGGAAGGCCAGAAAAAGCAGGACAAAACAAAGAATACTTTTTTATACATCAAGGACAGTTTACTATCGTTTGTACTGATCCATATAAGTATGGGAAGCAAAAAGGACCATATCTTTTTGAAAATGATGCAATTACTATAAAGAATGAAGGAACTGCAGAAGCTTATCCAATTATAGAAGCTACAGCAAAAGAAAGTGTCACATCTTTTATGGTGACGAAAGGTGATCAAGACTTTTTTATGATTGGACAGCCGTATGATATAGATAAAGGAACCATAGAACAATATCCTTCGGTAGCTCAATGGCGTACAAATTCTTTAGTGGGTTGGTCGCATATGACTGAGGGTTTTTTCTTAGATGATGAAGTATCAGGTGGAACAGTTAGTGGTAGTGATATCGAAGTACGAGATAGCGATTCATTTATTCCGAGTGCATATGGGTCTAGTCAATCTGGTTGGTATGGTCCTGCTGTACGGAGATCACTCCCAAAATCCGTAGGTGATTTTTCTATCACATTTGGGTGTATTGCATTGAACAATGGGGATGGCGTTGGAAAAGTGATGGCTATTTTTCTAGATGAGGATGACCGAATTGTTGCATCTATCGGCTTAATTAACAGCCGATTAGGAACTAGAAATGTTCGTGTGCTAGCTCGTTTGAACGATGGCCGGAATATCCGTCGTCGTCGGGTGATGGATTTTCACGGGGATTCTGGCCCTGAATCTACAGTATTTAGTGGTAAAGCCTTAAACATTCGACTAAGACGAGAAGGAAACCGATTTGAAGCATACACGTGGCAAGTAAATGACAATGGTGTACCTCATGCACGACACAAGGAAGTAATCATAGACAATGATCCTGATTTTCAACGTCCAATTAGGCAAGTTGTGTTGTTTTTTGCTAGATATGGCAATAATCCTGTGTTTCCGATGCGTATCTATGCTGCTAGGGTACATGATAATAATACCTTGTTGATGGACGAGGATATGATTCCATACATTGCACATGAGGGAGATAAGATAGTAGTTGATTCTAAAAACGAACTGGTCATGATAAATGATGAGCCTGTTACTAATCTTAAAGCTTTTGGTGCAAATTATTTTATGTTGGACAAGGTAGAAAATAATTTATTCACGTTTCCGGAAAACTATTTTGATACAACGGTTAGATGGACAGATAGATATAAATAGGAGGTGATATCTATGCTGCATGTGATTGACAAACAATCAGATACTATAGTTGACTTTTATAGCAATCACAAAAAACTGTTCTGGGATGATGTACATTTTAGCAGTTTAAACAATTATGAAGAGTACTTTAACTTTAAAGTTTTATATGACAATAGTGAGCATTTAACTTCCCGAAACCGTGTAATTATCCCTGATGATGATGGCTATTATCGAGAATTTATCATCGATGAAACATTAAAAGATAAAAAAGTAAAAAGAGTGTATGCAAAAGCATCTTTTATTGATGATTTAAAAAAGGAAAAAACCATTGAATCCAAAACCTATGATGGTGTGACAGTTAATACTTTTTTAGATGGGGTACTTGACGGTACTGGATGGAAACGAGGTAAGACTGACTACCTAGGGATTAAAACTATACCGGTAGAAAATACGTCTTATCCTTTTTCTGTTTTAAAAAGAGGTGCTACCGTATTCGAGGGCGAACTTGATTTCCGGATTGAGACGGAAGGAAATAAAATTATTGGACGTTATGTTGATCTAGTGGAAAGAATAGGTGCCTGGAATGGTAAAGAGATAACTGTTGGCAAAGATTTAATCGGAGTTACTAGGCGAGAGAATTCTGAAAACATAGTGACAGCTTTAATTTGCTATGGACCTGAAAGAGAGGACGGAACTAAATTAGAAGTAACTGTAACGGATGAAGATGCTCGTAATCGTTGGGGTAGACCAGCAAATAATCCAAAACACTTGTGGGGTATTTACGAACCTACCTCAGAAGACCAAGATATGACAGAAAATAGATTGCAGACACTTGGAAAAACAGAGTTAAATAAACGTATTAACGCAGTCGTTGAATATGAATGTGACCAGGTAGCAATCGAGCATGTTTTTGGTTTTAGTCATGAAAAAGTTCGAAAAGGTGATACGGTAAGAATAAAGGATACTTCTTACTCACCACCACTCTATTTAGAAGCAAGGGTACGAGATGTAGAAAGAAGCATTACAAAGCCATCGCAAAAGAAGTATGTGTTAGGTGATTTTATTGAGTATGATGAAGAGGATTTAATGACGTTGTTTAGATCAATGCAACAGGTATTATCTCAAAAAATAAATGCAACCCAAGCCTTGAAACAACTGCATGAATATACGTACGAAAAAGTGACAGTCGATAATAAGGATAACCAAGTCCGATCTGATGTTGAGTCCTATGCAAATACAGTATCAAGTACAGCACGTGATGAAGCTATTACATACACGAATAACACTGTTGAACCAATTCAAACCTCTGTCACAGGATTAGAAAATGATGTAGACACGTTACAAATTAATCTTGATGATGTGGACACTAGGTTAATTACTGCTGAATCAAATATAACACAGGCGCAAGATGAAATCAGGTTAAAGGTTGATGCTAATTATGTTCAAGGCGAGATTGATACGGTTAATCAGGAAATAAATGGAGTGTATACTGGTTTATCATCTAAAATAAATGTTTTATCTGATCAAATTGAACTAAAAGCAGACGCAACAGTTGTTAGTGATATCGAAGCTAGAGTGAGTAGTGCTGAGATTGAGATAAATGGATTAAATAGTGAAATCAACCTAAAAGTAGATCAGGATGGCGTAATCGGAGCCATTAATTTATCTCCCGAAGCTATCTTACTTGATGCCGATCGTATTGAGTTTACAGGACATATATTTGGTGAAGGTGCTACTTTTAAAGGATCTATAGAAGTAGCCAATACAACGATTAATAATGACGGTATTTTAGTCGAAGAAGGGAGCTTTCGATTGAAAGATAAAATAACACAAACGGAATCTCTTATACATGGTGCTACTAATATGGTTAATGATCATAGTTTTGAACTTGTACCATTAGGAGATGGGTCATGGGCTCCTGCTATTAGAAGGGTAGACATTAATCGTATGGGCAACAGTTTCTTGTGGGATGTTGCAGGTAATCGAGCGTATGCACGTGTTCAGTCTACTTATCAAACAGATGATTTCCAGCGTGCAAAATTCGGGTATCAAGCAGCTATATTAGAAAAGCGCTATTATTGGATTCAATATGTGCCTCTGGATATTGATCGAATGTATTATGGTCCTTACACCATTAGCGCTTATTTTTCTGCATATGAAGATACCAATGAAATTACAACATGTCGGTTGCTTGTACATGCGTACGATTGGGATTTGAACCTTGTTCAGTCCAGTAGTGTAGGAGGTTTTTCTATTGATGTTGATCCTAGTGAACCGTACAGGTGGAAACGTACATCAGCTACTTTTACTAATTTACCTGCAGGTACCATCTATTTAAGAATAAGAATTGAGAATTTAAGTAATAATGGTTCCCGAACTTTGGCCGATGGAATACAAATGGTGCCTTATGAATATCCAGTTGTTTATCAGTCAGAGGATAGTTTATGGAAATATGCGAGAGGGTTATTAACCTATTAAATATTAAAAGGAGGAATGAACATGCAAGTAACAGTACAAGAAGTATTTAATTTAAATGAAGGACTAGAAGATATTGTCCATAAAGAGCTACCTATAGGGGTAGCTTTTAAAATACAACGAAACATGCGGGAAGTTGAAAAAGAGTATAAGATAACCCAGGACTTACGTTCTAAATTAATCAATAAATATAAAGAGAAAGACTTGGCAAATGGCAAGGTGAAATTGAAAAAGGATAAGCTAGAGGACTTTTATCAAGAATTAAATGAACTACTAGATCAAACAGTAAATATTAATGTGCAAAAAATTAATGTGAATGAACTTCATAGTATTAAAGTGACACCTAAAACATTAGGGCTGATTCATACAATTTTATTTGAAGGAGATGAAGAACAATGAGTAATGTATCAATAAAATTAATATTTGCAACTATAGCAGGAACATTTACAGCATTGTT
>NZ_WSFU01000105.1 GCF_016820635.1 Anaeromonas gelatinilytica
TAGTTTCTACTGGATTTATTATATCATTGATTTTATCTGGTTTCTATACGTCAAATCTTTGTCACTTACATAACTTATCATGAATTTATCGAAACATTTAAATAGATTTTCCCTTCCTCAATAAGCCATTTTACCATATCTGCAATTGTTTCATCAAAGGGGCGGGTGTGATATTCAAGCTCCCGTTTTGCTTTCTCGCTGCTGAAATTATTGTTCCGAGTGAGATTGTATAACATGAAAGCCGTAAGGATAGCTGGTTTCCCGGTTATCTTGCTACCGAGTCCCAACAGCTTAACCATAACATTCGCAACCGGAATCGGCAGAATTATTTTAACTTCTTTTGCACCGCTGACACGGCTGATGATTTGATACATTTCTTTCATAGAAACACAGGTATTGCCCATGATATATCCTTCTCCCTTGTGGCCTTTATCGCAGCAGGAAATCACCCCATCCGCCAAATCGCGGACATCTACGGCATTAAAGCTTCCAGCAACACCACCCGGCATTTTGCCGCCCACATAGTCAATAATAAAGTTTGCAACTGGTCCGTAAGCATAATCATGCGGGCCACATATCCCGCTGGGGAAGACGATTGACGCGTCCAACCCTTTTTTGTTCACCGCGTCCATAACTGCCTGAGAAGCCAGCGCTTTTGTTTTGCCGTAATGACCGATGATGTCATCAGGACTAAAATGATCCACCTCAGTGATTTTCTGCCCATTCGGAAGTTCTGGAATAGCGCTAGTGGAACTGATATAAACGAATTTTTTCACCTTATGCTCCAGACATTTATCTATAATATTCTGTGTTCCGACGACATTGACATCGTAAAGTTTTTTACTGTAATCTCCTGAAACCGTTACAATGCTGGCGCAATGTATAACAATTACTTCAGAATCATCTTCAACTGTAAAGAACCGTTCCAGAGACGCGGTATCCGTGACATCGCCGATCATAATCTCAACTTCCTTTGGAACACGCTCTGCCGCAGGGTCGCCTTTAAGAACTAAAGCGCGTATCCTTTCGTCTTTTTCGAGCAGTTGACTGCAAACGCTGCTACCAAGGTTTCCGGCTGCGCCGGTTACTAAGTAAATTCTGTTTTTCATACTTATACTCCTTTCTGTATCGGTACTATCTTGTTTTTGATTGTGATTAAGTATATTTTATTGATGCAAACTATTCGTAAAGTCTATTTTCGCTTAAGCGGGTTAACTCCTGAAGCAACACATCCGCCGTCGCAAATTATATCCGCTCCTGTCAGATATCCTGCTTTTTCGCCGATGCAAAACGCCATTAGGTTTGCAATTTTCTCAACCCGGCCGGAGCACTTGATTGCACAGTGTTTTATGAACTCATTAGCTTCATTTTTTTCAAGTTCAGCCATTTGCGTCTCAAATGTACCGGGTGTAATAGAAATAATCCGGATTCCTTTTTGACTGAATTTAGCTGCATCGGTTTTGGCATACCAGATTACAAAGTGTTTGGAAATGCCATATGCAATGCTTGACCTTAATTTTTTAGGGAAAATATTTACTCTTGCCATCATCTTTTTCATAAATATATCTTTGTTTATTCTGCTGTACTTATATTTTCTCTTTGGCATGATTATTTCTGGAGTCAGATAGGCAGACATAGATGAAATATCAATCAGACAGGAATCCTTCTCCATTACTTCATAAAAGGCTTCATTCATGTTGATAGTACCGAATGACATTGACTTCCATGATTTTTTGCCCGTTGCCCATATGAAGGGACATGTCTGCGGCATGAATCAGAGGTAATCACCCCCAATTCTTTTGCGTGTGCCACCAGTTTATTAACCGATGCACGGTCTGAAATGTCACAAGCAAAAACTTCGGCTTCAATTCCATCGGAATTCAGTTCCGCTATAGCGTTTTCAAGTTTTTTAACTGTTCTGTCGACAATAATGATATAATTATCTTTACCCAGTATTTTTGCTGTCGCGAGGCCCATCCCGCTGTCTCCTCCGGTTATTACACATACGTTTTTCATGATAATTCTCCTTCCTGCTTTTGTTAGAGTAAAGAACATATTGGTTATAGATTTCATGTTGTGCTGTTATGTCTGTATCATAACGGAGTCACGA
>NZ_WSFU01000094.1 GCF_016820635.1 Anaeromonas gelatinilytica
TCAATTCCTCATAGGTAGTATATCAACCTCACCGTTATCCCTCCTTTAAATCTTCATATTCTTCGTTTCAATTCCTCATAGGTAGTATATCAACGTAGTTATGAAACTGCTATGGTAAATGGGAGTAGATTGCGTTTCAATTCCTCATAGGTAGTATATCAACTTTTAATCCACTTATAACGTTTTGAAGTCCAGAAAAGTTTCAATTCCTCATAGGTAGTATATCAACTCTGAATTTTTAGCCATATATTTTATATCGTATTTTCGTTTCAATTCCTCATAGGTAGTATATCAACGATGAAACAGAATACCTGAAAGCAGGACAAGAAATATGTTTCAATTCCTCATAGGTAGTATATCAACTTTTCTTGACATATATCCATAGGAAACTGGATACAAGTTTCAATTCCTCATAGGTAGTATATCAACTTTGATTTAAAAATCAAAATCACCTGTGACAAATCAAGTTTCAATTCCTCATAGGTAGTATATCAACTTTATACCGTTAATCTAGAGGATGAAAAAGAAGTACGTTTCAATTCCTCATAGGTAGTATATCAACTAATTCCATCTACAAGTGTCCCCTCTGATCTCTGTAAGTTTCAATTCCTCATAGGTAGTATATCAACAAGACATAACAAAATGGATTAACAAGAATTTAAATTGGTTTCAATTCCTCATAGGTAGTATATCAACTCGTGAGGTACAACTACTGTGCCATTAGGGAGATATGTGTTTCAATTCCTCATAGGTAGTATATCAACCAAAGTGTTTTTATTTGGGTACTACCTCCAACCCAGTTTCAATTCCTCATAGGTAGTATATCAACCTGATTGGTACGAGCACATGAAAACCTACTACAATTAGTTTCAATTCCTCATAGGTAGTATATCAACGGAAGAAATAAAAAATGCAGAGCTAGAAGTAAAAATATGTTTCAATTCCTCATAGGTAGTATATCAACTCTTGTGGTAAAGCATCATATTCTGCTTGAGTTACAGTTTCAATTCCTCATAGGTAGTATATCAACTCTTTGATGTAGATTTCTAAATCATTTTCATCAGCGTTTCAATTCCTCATAGGTAGTATATCAACTTTTTCATTTCTACTTATAGGAGTTCCGTTTAAAATGTTTCAATTCCTCATAGGTAGTATATCAACCCATTAAAACACAGGTATTTACTCATTGTTAATTTGACGTAATTTAAAATATCCTCATTCATATATATTCTATACTAAAATCAAATCTCCTTCTATAATAGTAATGTTATTGAAATCCTTATCTTTATTCATAAAACAAAATTGTCGTCGGTCTCCAGAGGTTTTTACTTTACTGGAGGTCGACGACAATTTATCTTAAAAGAAATTTTCTTCTCCACCTTTTTTAACACCCATAATTTCTATTGAAGAATATTTAGTAGTTCTAAAAGAATATATTATAACAGAATCCTTATCATCTTTAATAATTTTGTTTAGTTCTAATTTTAATTTTGCTAAATTTGCTTCCGATATATTTCCTTCAAATACTGAGTTTTGTACCCAATGAAGATATCTTCTACAGGTTTTAAGTACTTTTGCTACTCTTTTTTCTCCTATATCATATACTAATATAACAAACATCTCTACCACCTAGATATATATGGATCATAGTTTTTTTCACCGATTATATGTTTTTCTAACTTGTAAAGTTCCATTCTCATAAGTCTTCTATATGATACATTTCGTCCTAAGTCTCTATGCTTTATAGTAGCTCTAAGTCTATCATCAAATCCTTTGGCAAATACTTTCCTTGCCTTGTCTTTTAAAATTATTCCATTGACATCTTCTTCAAAATCCTTCTCAGTTATCATCTTTTTTCCTATGAAAGTAAATATAAGTCTATCAACTATTATAGGTTTAAATATTTCTGATATATCTAGATTTAAAGTAAATCTTCTAAAATTCGTACTATGTAGATATCCTATTCGTGGATCTAAATGAGTCTTGTATATTTCTGATAATATAGTTACATATATCATTGAATTTCCAAAACTAATTAAAGAATTTAATTTATTCTCTGGTGGTCTTCTACTTCTTTTAATAAATTCAAATCCACTTCCTTCTAATATTTCATCAAATCCCCTATAATAAATTTCTCTTATATTACCTTCTATACCCATCAATTCATTTATGCTTTCACATCTATATATTTCTTTTGATAATGTTTTTATATGTTCTTCTACTTCTGATAAATTTTTGCCTCTATTACTATAATATTTAAGTACATTTAGCATGTTCTTATAGCTTCCTTCTACAAAGCTATTTGCTATTTTATACCTCTTTTCTTCATCTAAATAATGCTCTGATTGTTTTAATGTAACATACCCTGAATTTAAATGTTCTCTAGGATAATATGAACCCATATAATAACCATAATAATTAAAAAAATGAATTATTATTTCCTTTTGAGAAATATAATCTAAAAATTTCTTATTCAAACTAACCTCTCCAAATATAAAAAAGTCACTTACATCTTCTATAGGTATAAAATTTCTCTTATCTTCTGTTTCAAAATATATAGTATTATCCTTTCTCTTTATTTCTCCATCATTAAATATATAAATTATCTTTTTCATAGCCTCCTCCTCATGACCAACAAAATTCACTATAGGCACAATTTCTGCAATATCGTGTTTTCTTAGGCAGTAAAGGATATTCATCATATATTAATTTTAATATTTCTTTTTCTACATATTTAATTTTATTAATCATATCTTCATCTAATACAATCTCAACTCTTTTTCTTTCCTTAGGAAACATAAGTACACCTTGTCCTTCTACTCCATATTCTTTAAGTTTATATAAATAATATGCTAATTGCATCTTTGCACTTTCTTCATACTTAGAACTCTTTTTCACTTCTCCTATTAAAACATTTCCTTTATTCTTTTTTAATATATCTATTTTTATATTTCCTATTGAAATTTCTTTTTTATCTCTTGAATAGGAACTTTCATGAATAAATCTGCCTATATCCATATATTTATTATCTTGATCCCCAGTAATACTTCTAGACATAAGCCATACTTCTCTTTTACATATATAGTAATACCATATAAGTGTTCCATTCACATTTATATCTTCCATTAAATCACTCCTTTAAAAGAAGATAGCTCCCTCTATATCATCTCTATTGAATCCTATATTTTGATCGTACACTCTTTCTTTATCTTCACGAGGCATTCTTACTATATTATAATTTCTATCAATATCAAATTCCTTAATAAATTTATCTGGTAATGATATCATATATTTTCTCATCTTATTATTAACTTTAAGTAATCTATTATATTTTTCTTTTGATTTAGGCGCATCCTTTATTTCTTTATACTCTTCTATCAAATCAATAGCTTCATCATCTATTTCAAAAAACGCATCAACATAGTTTGGTCTATTTTCTATCACAGAAAATCCTTTTATTATATCAAAATCTAATTTTTCTATAGCCTCTCTATATTTCATATATTCATCTTTAGTATTTTTCTTTTTATATGTCTCTTTGAAATATTCTTCAACTATATATAAAAAGTCTGATTCTTCCAATGATTTTCCTTTCAATATTTCATGAGTAATATTTAATAGCATATTTCCATAAACATATTTACCATATAGATCATTATCATCTTTAATCATTCTAACTACTTTTACTTCACCTTTATCTTTATTATTCCTATTACATCTACCTGCTGCCTGTATTATGCTATCTAAAGGAGCTAAATCCCTTATAACTACATCAAAATCTAAATCAACTCCCGCTTCTATTACTTGAGTAGATATTACTATAGGCTTAAAATTCATTATATCTTTTATTATTTTTATTCTTTCTTTTCTTTCCTTAGGTACTATATTTGTAGATAAATATAATACCTCCCTATTTATATCTTTTATTCTTTTATATAAATCAATAGATTGTCCTATTGTATTACATACAATCAAATAAGATTTTTCTTCTAAATTATCTTTAAAATTCTGAGCAAATTCATCTATAGAAACTACTTTATTATTATAAGATAAATTAACTCTATTTAATTTTTTAAAATACATTCCATTGTTATCCAATAATTCTATACTGTCATTTAATATAATAGGTTTCGTAGCAGTCATCGTTATAACTCTACAATCTAACTCATCACATATTTTTCTAAGTAAATACTCAATTAATTGCCAATATTTTATTGGTAAACTTTGTAATTCATCTAATATTATCACTGATCCTTTAATAGAATGAAGCTTCTTTAACATCTTATTTCTATGTCCCAATAAACTCTCAAATAATTGAACAAATGTTGTAACTATAATAGAGCTATTCCATCCTTCTATCAATAATTTAGCTTGATCAGTATCATATTCAGTCTCTTCACTTTTATATTGAGACTCTTCTAAGCTATGGTGTTTTATTATATATTTACTAGAGTTTTCTTTGAAATTATCCGTTTTTTTATATAGATTCACTATTACATCATAATTTTGATCTATTATAGAAGTAAAAGGAAGAGCATATACTATCTTTCTATCCCCATGATACTCTGATAACTTTCTTGCTGCATAAAATCCTGCTAAAGTTTTTCCAGTACCTGTAGGAGCTGTAATAGAAAATATTCTTTCATCATAATTCTTTTCTATATTTTCTTGGATTGAATTAAATACTTTTTTCCTTAATAGTGATAATTCATCATTATTTTTAAATTCATTAGAATAAATCTTTAATAATTCATCATAGGATATATTACTTATTCCATAACTATAAGTTTCGGAAGCACTCATTTTATCTCCATCTATCAATGAAGAATACATTAATTGATGTATATAAAATATCTTGTCTATGTCTATCATTTCCATATCTATTTGAGTTTTTACTCGTTTCAAATTAGTGAGTATTTCTTTATAAGGTCTATTTTCAATAAAAGATTTAAACTGATCCTCTAAATTAGTCTCTTTTAAATCCTCATATATTTCATTATGATTTTTCTTCATATCATCTATCTGTTTATCTATCAAATCTAATTCCCATTTAATATTATTTATATCTCTTTTAGTTTTAGGTAATTTTTCATTTATATCTTTTAAATTTCCATGATGATGAAGTATGACACTATATATTAATAGAGGAAGAAAACTTTCTTCCCCTATTAATTCTTGTCCCACATATGCACCAAATATTGCTGAAATATAACTATGATCACCTAAAGGATTTTTATTATTGTCGTATAATCTCCTTTGAAAATAACTTGTATATTTACCAAAATCATGAGCTTTTGTAGCAATTTCTAATGCTAATAATATGTTTTCATCATCAATAGAATTATATTCCTTGGCCTTTTCCGTCACTTCCATAATATGCTCTGTTAATTTTTTATTTTGATGAGACTCAAACATATATATCATCCTTTACATAAATACTATATTTTCTTGAATTCCATTATATTTAAGTTCTAAATAATCATATTTTAACCTTACCGGTAAAGTATTAATATTTTCATCATATATATATGATTCTACTGACTTAATATTTCGTTCACTTTTGAATTCTTTAGACATTCTTTCCTTAACTATCATAAAATTATTGGGATTTATTTTACTAAAAACTACTCCTCTATCTACTATCTTACTTAAAGGTATTATAGATGATATATTTACAGTATCTTTGCTCTTCTTTATTTCTCCTGATATTTTACCTAAGTATTTTATACCACAATTGAAAGAGGCTGCACCTAAAAATGGACTATAATAATATTTTTTATTCTTTAATCTATTTTCCAATTCAGCCATTTTATTATTATCTTCAAAACTAGCATATATTCTATAGCTCAATTCTCCAGCATCAGATAATACTAATTCATAAGGGATTTGTGTATGATTCTTTGGTTTTTCAAAATCTTTTTTTGTTGTTATTTTCATATAATTCACACTTTGTAAAATCTTTCGAGTTTTTATATTTTTCTTTACTGCTATATCTACATTTTCTACAGAAAAATCATCATAATATGTATCTCTATCTATCCCCAATACAGCTGCAATAAGTCCTGCAATTGTAGTTCTAGGAGGTACACTATAAGATAATGATGATGAATTAGTATAAAATTTTCTAAAATGTGCAGCATATCCTTTTATATCAAATATTAATACATCTTTTTTCATAGAAATCACCCAATTTCTACTAAGTTAATTTTTTTAAATATATCTGTAATTTCTCCCTCTATAATTTTCATATTAGGGTGTTTATAATAATAAATTGTATCTATTTTATCTTTGTTTTCTTCTAAATAAGCAAATAATTCTTTTAAGCTTAGCTCTACTTCTGATATATCTCTAGGATTTTGTTTTATTTCATTAAGTTTTACCATACTTCTCATATCGCCTAAAATAGTTTCATTATCTTTATATTCTACTCTTAAGTATAATCTTGAATATTGTCCAACTTTACTTCTAGTAGCAAGTAAAGGTATTGACTTAACTATAGAATTATCTAATTTAGATAAATCTTCTTCTTTTAACAGTGTTTCTTTTGCTCTATTTCCACTAATTACTCCCGAAAAAGCTACAAAAGAATATTTAACTCTATAGTCTCTACCCATAGCTCCTTGACTATTTTTATCCCCTGTAGCAAAATGACTTGTTATAGCGGATTCCATCAATTCAACTTTATTTAGTGAATAACCCCAATTAAACTGAACTGGTCCTGTAAAAGTTTTAGTGCTGCCTTGAATTGGCATAGTTGCTCCAAATAATCTAACATCTATTAAGTTATTTAATATATCCTCACTTTCTAATTTTTTCTTTCCTAAATCATCTTTCAATTTATCTACAATCTTTTCAGGTTTAACTGATTTTCCGTCTAATTTTTTAACAAATATATCTTCACCATTATTATTAAAATAATCTCTAATATATCTTTTTAATCTTAAATCTGATACCAAATTAATTTCTCTTTCATAATCCATTCTTGGTCTATTTTCTTCATCAGGATCTCCATTAGGATTTGTCATTTTAGCATCATATAAAAATAAAATTTCACTATTTTTAATCATTTTTATTCTCCTTTCCCATCATGGCTTTAGTTGTTCCATATGCGTATCCAGACATAATATAGTATAAATTGTCATGTTTGCTTAAATTCCAATGAGATATATGCTTGTCCAATAAAGTTTTATGTGCAAAGTATACTTTTTCATTGTATTTAAGAACATCATTTTGCCTTAATTTTTCTACGATCTCACTGGATAATCTTTTTATTTTATTTAAATCCATGCTATTAAAATTGATCTTATTTAATATTGGTTTCTTTCCTTCTCTTTCCCTATGCTGTCTATTTCCTACTTGAGCCACAAGATACCCTAAGAGAAATAATGATGATTCTTCTTCAGAATAATTCATTTCCTCTATATAATCTTTTATATGATCATATATGTCTAATTTTTCTATATCCATTCCATCTCCCTCCTTTAAACATCCTATTTCTTCTAAAAGTTTTATGAGCATATTAGATTGTATTATATCCCTACTAAAATATTTATTAGGTTGTATATTAAATTGTTTTTCTTTGTTAAAATAATGAATTTTCATCATATTTATAAAGCCTTTTATTAATACTTCTTTATTAATAATATTTCCTTTGAATACAGAATCATATATAGATAATAAATTTCTAAAATCCTGTACCTCTCTATCTTTAATTTTTACAGGATTTAAGTAATATATTGATTGCAATCCTAAAGGCATTTTAAAATCATATGATATTAATTTTTTAAATTTAT
Source organism: Anaeromonas gelatinilytica (assembly GCF_016820635.1). GTDB lineage: Bacteria > Bacillota > Clostridia > Tissierellales > SIT17 > Anaeromonas > Anaeromonas gelatinilytica. Next base: position 7,794 of record NZ_WSFU01000094.1, read on the forward strand.
TTTGAACATCTTTTGATGAAAGAATTATTTTTGTAAATCTAGAAGGATTAACATCTTTTATAAGTCTTTGTACCTTAACAGACTTTTGATTTATTTTATAAAATAAAATATTTAATAAATAGTAATTTTCTTGATCTACCAGGTCAAGTAAATTTGTTATATTATCTTCAGTCTTAACTATTTCCTCTACATTTTTGGCTTGATTAAAAGTATCCTTAATTCCTTTAGATATATTATCCATTTGTCTTTTTTTAAACTTAGGATCAAATAAAAAGTGTGGAATAATATATACTGGCATACCTGCTAATTTAGTATTTAGATTATCTATTATATATTGTTCTCCAGTCATTAAATAAGTCATACAATTTTCACATATTTGCATATTTTTTTCATAATTACCCTTTGAAAAATTTGATGGAAAATTAATATTAGTAGTTGTATAAAACTTTAGTTGTAATTTACTAGTATCATCACTTACTTTAGTTGTACTACTACATACTGAACAATGTCCTTTTTTATTATTATCATCTAAACCATATCTTTCATTCTTGATAGCTTCCCTATAGTCTTCGTTATTACTTACAGGTTCATCATCAATAGATAGAAAATATAATGAAATATCTCTAGTTTTAAGCCCTAACTCATCCTTTATATAATTATCTAATCGTTTAGATATATCTTTAATCGTCTTTTTTACATCTTTTTTGTTTACATTGTAAATTTCTTCTATATTTTCAAAGTCATTATTTATTTTATTAATATTTATTACATATCTATATCTATTATTTAATCCCTTCTGTTCGCCCATATCATAATAGTAGCTATTTAATATATTTTGTAATTTACTACTTAATTTTTTTAGATTCATAGAAATAATATTAGGTATTGTCTGAGAAATTAGATATTCTAACTTATTTCCAGTTGTATACCACTGAGGTGATACCGCTCCTGTAGCTGTTCCTATCCATAGTAATTCTTCATTAGAATTATTATGCATTTCCCCATAATCTTTTATCTCTATACACTTATTTTTTGTATTAAAATTAATTTGAATTATATGATAATAATTATCTTTTTTATCTTTAATATCTATATTTTTAATCAAATTATATAAGGCATTTTTATCGTCATAGACAATCTTTCCAACCTGTAAAATACCTTCTTGCATTTATAAACCTCCTTTCTATTCTCGAATTTCAAAACAGCCAAATCCTTGAGAGTTTTTACTTCCAAATCCTGTATCATAAGCTAATTTTAATAACTTTTTGTCCCCCCTAACTTTAAACTCTCCTAGCCAACCCTTTATTATAAATCCTTTATATCTAGTAATAACAGGATAAGTCCTTTTAGGTAGAATATTGAAATCTTCATTATTTATTTCTTCATTATAAACCACATTATATTTTTTCTTTAAATTTTCATATATTAACTCATCGAATAAAGCCTCTCCTGGAGCATGATAGATAGTTTTCTTATGACCATGTATATCTACAGTACTATATATAACTATAGGCGATAACATCTTAATATCAATTTCTTCATTATTTATATTCTTATTTTCTACCTCCATATTCTCTATATTTATTTTATTATCTCCTAAATACATTTCTTTCTCATTCAACACCGTATTACCAAAATCATTTAGAAATTCATCTACTAATGATGAAATTGTTATATAAATAGGAGACTCAAAAGATATCCTTTTTCTTTTCTTATCTATTTGATATTTCCCTTCTATTCTGCTAAATGTAAATAATTTGAAGTTCCTCTTTTCATATTTAAATCCTTTATCATGAAGAAATTTTCTAAACTTTTCATCAGAAATATTATTATAAATAAAACCTTGAATAATACTATTATAGTTAATTGGTAAATTTAATTTAGTAAAGGTCATTTTAAGTTTAATTCTCATTTTTATCCCCCTTGAAGTTAAATTTATATTACGTCTTTATTATTCAATTCTAGACAAAAACCAAAACTCCTTCAAAATATTTTGAATATTTTTGTCCATTTATGTCAATTTCAATTTCTTATAGGTACTATATCAATAAGGACATTAAAAAAGAACTTACCTGAGTAAGTTCTAGGTTTCAATTCCTTATAGATACTATATCAATCCATTCAAATATAGGTATATAGCCATTTCTCTTTTTATATACCTTGAATACTATGAATTAATATATATTCTATATTAAATCTAAATTTCCTTCCATAAAAATAAAATTATTTAATAACATATATCCAACCATTCTGGTTCTATTATAAGGGTGTGGATATTGATGTACTAGGACAAAATTGTAAAAAATTACATTTCATTATGGTTCTATTAAAAGTCTCTTTTTTCCCATTCTCGTATATTTCATTTATTTACATTCCATTATGGTTCTATTAAAAGATCTTTCTCCTCTAATGAACCATTAAGTTTTTCAATTGTTTACATTCCATTATGGTTCTATTAAAAGTTATCTAAAGCATTGAAGGTGTCTCCACTATACATCAGTTTACATTCCATTATGGTTCTATTAAAAGAATGCAGGAGATATATATCTGGATATAGATATACCTGTTTACATTCCATTATGGTTCTATTAAAAGGGACTCTAGAAGATAAAAACGAAGTAGTTCCTGAATGTTTACATTCCATTATGGTTCTATTAAAAGTACATTAGACACATCTTGGATTGTCAACAGTTATTTAGACAGTTTTTTTAAGGTTATGTAATTTATAATCTCTAGGGCTAAGATATCCTAGAGTTGAATGTATTCTAAAATTATTAAACCAATTAATATAGTCTAATAACATTATTTCTAACTGCTGTAAACTTTCAAAATGATAATTTTTAGCAAATTCAGTTTTAAATATTTTAAATGTTGCCCCTGCAACAGCATTATCATAAGGACATCCTTTCATACTCAATGATCTCTTTATATTAAAGGTGTCTAATACTTCATCAATTATTTTATTTTTAAATTCATTTCCTCTATCTGTATGAAAAAGAGTGATATTATCTAATCGGGTAGATACACTTGAAAAAGCCCTATATACTAGGTTTGCATCTTTATATTTACCTACACTATGACCTATTATTTCTCTATTATATAGATCGATTAAAATACATACATAATTCCACTTGTTATCTACTCTTACATAAGTTAAATCGCTTACTACTACAGAATAAGGTGTATTAGTATTGAATTTTCTATTAAGCTCATTTGATATTTTGGATTCATTACATTTATTAGGATGAGGCTTGTATTGAGCAACAGTATAATTGGATACAAGTCCATTTTCTTTCATTATTCTACCTATTTTTCTTCTAGAAACTATGAAACCTAATTTATTTAATTCAACTTTGATTTTTCTAGTCCCATAATTATTTCGACTAGCTTTGAAAATATCAATAACCTTCGGTGTAATTTTATCAGTATCTATTTTTTGTTTGGATTCATAATAGTAAGTGCTTCTAGATAATTGTAGGACTTTGCACATTGCTGATATACTGTATTTGTGAGAGTTGTTTTTAATCACATTTACTTTCGTCCTAATATCAGCGCCGCTTGCTTTAAAATATCATTCTCCATCTTAAGTTTTTGGTTCTCTTTTCTCAATTTAATTAACTCATTTTCCTCCGGAGAGCGATTATCTTTCTCTTTAAATGAACCAGTTTCTTGACTTCTTTTAATCCAAGTATTAAAAGCGGTAGGAGTTAAGTCATACTCAGCAATAATATCTTTTTTAGGCTTACCACTTTCGTATAATTTAACCATTTGTTCCTTAAATTCATCAGTAAAAGTTCTTCTTTGTCTTTTAGTCATACAAACCATTCTCCTTAATATATATTATTGTATTTAGTTTACATGACCTTATTTTTCTTGTCTAGTTTATTGTAGCCTATCCATCTTTTTCCCAAGCGTTATAAGTGTTTACATTCCATTATGGTTCTATTAAAAGATGTCAGTACATCACAAATTACAGATAAAACAACTATGTTTACATTCCATTATGGTTCTATTAAAAGAAGTGAAAATATATATAATAAATACTGTATATAGATGTTTACATTCCATTATGGTTCTATTAAAAGCTACAGTATCTTTTATATTACTAACAATTTCTTCTATGTTTACATTCCATTATGGTTCTATTAAAAGAATGATGATCTTGATGATTTATCTATACTTCTTCTTAGTTTACATTCCATTATGGTTCTATTAAAAGTTTAAACATTTATACATTTCAATCACTCCCACGACCGTTTACATTCCATTATGGTTCTATTAAAAGGTATCGCTTGATGATAAGTAGGCTGCAACCTCTATCAGTTTACATTCCATTATGGTTCTATTAAAAGTAAACTTTAGGAGGGATTATTTTGTATAAATTACAAGTGTTTACATTCCATTATGGTTCTATTAAAAGGGTATAGACCTACCTCGCATAAAAATGGAAGTAGACAGTTTACATTCCATTATGGTTCTATTAAAAGTGTCATATCATAATACACTGTTTCATATGTTTTTTCGTTTACATTCCATTATGGTTCTATTAAAAGGATATTATAAAAAAACTGTTAGGAGATAGATATTATTGTTTACATTCCATTATGGTTCTATTAAAAGAGAGATAATATATATATGTATGATAATTCTATGCAAAGTTTACATTCCATTATGGTTCTATTAAAAGAAGAAAATACTCCAGCAAATAGAATGCCAAGTTTCTGTTTACATTCCATTATGGTTCTATTAAAAGGAACAAGGCTTTACACTTGGCAAGGATAAAGAAAGATGTTTACATTCCATTATGGTTCTATTAAAAGTATTTCATCTTTAGCCATATCACCACCCCTTTATTTGTTTACATTCCATTATGGTTCTATTAAAAGTCCTCTATTAAATGAAATTAATTTTGTTAATACAACGTTTACATTCCATTATGGTTCTATTAAAAGCTTTTTTAATTGTATTTACCATCTGAGTATCATCCTTGTTTACATTCCATTATGGTTCTATTAAAAGTTAATGCCCTTTTTTATTTCTGCTATGTTAAT
>NZ_WSFU01000040.1 GCF_016820635.1 Anaeromonas gelatinilytica
AGTTATACTAAACGAGAGTAGTAATTTTTATGATTATGAAATCGGACTCGTCGAATAAGGAATGAAGCATAAAATTTATAGATATTTGGTTTATTAATAGATTTTAGTAGGTATTTTGTAACGGAATTTGGATGTTGTTAATTAAAAATGGTAATATCCATACTATGGCTGGAGAAGTAATAGAAGGCGGTAGTGTATTAATGGAAGGTGGAAAGATAAAAGCTGTAGGTAAGGAAGTAGTAGCACCTTTGGATGCAGAGATAATCGATGTTGAAGGTAGGATGGTTTTACCAGGGTTCATAGATGCCCATTGTCATGTGGGATTATTTGAATCTGCTATTGGTTTTGAAGGAGATGATGGAAATGAGGCAACGGATCCAGTGACTCCTCAGATCAGAGGAATTGATGGTATAAACCCGATGGATGAGACACTAAGAGAAGCCTATGAAGGAGGCGTTACTACTGCAGCAACTGGTCCAGGAAGTGCTAATGTTATAGGGGGCCAATTTGCTTTAATAAAGACTTATGGTAATAGAGTAGATAATATGGTATTAGATGATAGTATAGCTATGAAAATAGCCTTTGGTGAAAATCCTAAAAGGGTGTATAATAATTTAAAGAAGTCTCCTATGACTAGAATGGCTACGGCTTCAATATTGAGAGAAACATTATTTAAAGCAAAGGCGTATGTGGAAAAACAAAATAGGGCAGAAGGAGATTTGTCTAAAATGCCAGATTTTGATATGAAGATGGAAGCTATGGCTAGAGTTATAAGAAAAGAAATTCCATTAAAGGCTCATGCCCATAGAGCAGATGATATTTTTACAGCTTTAAGGATAGCAAAAGAGTTTGATGTAGATATTACATTAGATCATTGCACAGAAGGACATTTAATAGCTGATGAATTAGTTAAAGATGGGAAACCTGCTATAATAGGACCTACTTTTGGAGATAAATCAAAGTTCGAATTGAAAAATAAAAGTTTTGATACTCCTAAAGTATTACATGAGGCAGGAGTCAAATTTGCAATAATGACTGATGCTCCGGTTATACCATTAGATAAATTAGTATTATGTGCAGCTTGGGCTGCAAATGCTGGGCTAGATGAAGAGGAAGCTTTTAAATCTATAACTATAAATCCAGCTGAAATATTAGGTGTAGATAATAGATTGGGAAGCATAGAAAATGGTAAAGATGCTGATATAGTAGTATTTAATGGACATCCATTAAGAGATATAAGAGCTAAAGTCAATATGACAATAATAGATGGTAAGGTTGTGTACAGAGAAAGTTAATCATTGATAATAAAAGGACTATTGACAAAATAATAACTATATTCTATAATGATAATAGAAAATAAAATTAAATAGTTAATCTTCAGGGCAGGGTGAAATTCCCGACCGGCGGTAAAGTCCGCGACCCGTATGAAAGTACGGTTGATTTGGTGAAATTCCAAGACCGACAGTAAAGTCTGGATGGAAGAGGATTGAGTAAGATACGTACTTAATAATGTAGAAATTGCTGCCCTTGGATTAAATCCAAGGGCTATTTTAATCTTCTGAAGATGCTATAATTAGGAGGTAAAATTATGCAAGCAGTAAAGAAAAAGGTTGATGTGAGATATCTTACAAAAACAGCAGTATTATCAGTATTGGCATTTTTAATAATGTTCATTGAAGTACCAATGTGGTTCGCACCACCATTTTTAAAGGTAGATTTTAGTGATATTCCTGCATTAATAGGAGCTTTTGCTTTAGGGCCTATGACAGGAGTAGTGATAGAATTACTTAAAAATATTCTTCATATAGCATTGAAGGGAACAACTACTGTAGGAGTTGGAGAATTAGCGAATTTTATTGTAGGGTCTATATTCGTATGTATAGCATCTATAATGTATTATAAAAATAAAAACTTTAAATCTGCAATTATAGGATTGATATTAGGAACAATAGCTATGACATTAGTAGCTGCTATTGCAAATTATTTGTTCTTATTACCATTTTATGCAAAATTCTATGGGACACCAATAGAGTCTTTTGTAGAAATGGGAGCAGCAGTTAATAAATATGTATCAGATGTTAAATCACTAGTGATATTTGCAATAACCCCCTTTAATATATTAAAAGGCATAATGATATCAGTAGTAACTATACCTTTATACAAGAGAATATCACCATTACTTCATAAATAATAAAAATCCAAGGCTTAGGTCTTGGATTTTTTATTTTATACAACTTTAGTGATATAATGTATAAATGATATAATTTAAGTATTAATTCTAGAGGGAGTGAAAGTATGCCAAAAGATAGATTGAATAAAGTTAGTTGTAATAATTATAGATGTGAAATAGAAGTCACATTAGAAATCTTAAGTGGTAAGTGGAAAGCTCTTATTATTTGGAATCTTAATCTACATAAATCTATAAGATATAATGAACTTAGAAGATTAATTCCTGAAATAACTCAAAAGATGCTAAGTCAACAATTAAAAGACTTAGAACAAAATGGATTGGTTAATAGAATTGTTTATAATGAAGTTCCACCAAGGGTTGAATATTCACTTACTGAAATTGGAGAGGAATTAATACCTATTTTAGAATTAATGGATAAGTGGGGAAAATTATTTGTTGATAATTTTAAACATAGCTAGTTAATAATCATATCAATTACTATCGTAATCAATATTTCAGTCTAGGACAACAACAAATTATAAATTTAATATTTATGAAAGTTTGAACCTAAAACTGTCTAAAATGTAGTATGAAATATATTGAAAAAATTTACAGGTGCTTTTTTCATTAATCTGTTTTTGCAGTGCCTAGAAATAATTTAATAACTTAAAAATAAAAAACGCTTAAGAACGTACCTCTATTTATAAGTACGTTCTTAAGCATTCTTTATTTATTTAAGCTTTAGGGAATTAAATCTATTATTTCCTGACAATACTTTTTTTCATTAATCTGAATTATAGCTCTAAAAATTCACCTCTGTTCCATAATAGGTAGTCTCAAATAATTTTTTCATTTCTTCTACGGATATTTGTCTTGGATTTGTACCTGTACAAGGATCAGCTACTGCTGTTTTAGAAATTTCGTCCAAGTGTTCTTTGAAGAAATCTTCTGATAATCCATATTCATTTAAAGTTTGTGGCATATTCATAGCAACTCTAAAATCTTTAACAAGTTTAATTAATGATTTAACCAATTTATCTGTTGTATTTCCGTCTAAGCCTAATCTTTTAGCTATGTCAGCATAGGCACTTCCAGCTGTCTTAGAATTAAATTCTATAACAGATGGTAAGTATATTGAATTTGCAGATCCATGGGCTATATTAAATATTTTACCAGTTTTATGAGCCATTGAATGAGCTATTCCAAGTATGGCATTAGAAAAAGCCATTCCAGCTAAACATTGAGATATATGCATGTTTTCTCTAGCTTCTTTTTCTCCATTAAATGAGTTAATTAAATTTTTAACGGTCATTTCTATTGATTTCATGGCCAGTGAATCAGTTATTGGATTTCTAGCAGTTGATACATAAGCTTCAAAAGCATGAGTTAAGGCATCCATACCAGTGTTAGCAACTAATTCTGGAGGCATACTTTCCACTAAAGCAGGATCAACTATAGCAACATCTGGAGTGATATTATAGTCAGCTATTGGATATTTAATATTAGTTTCATTGTCAGTTATTACTGAAAATGAAGTGACTTCAGAACCAGTACCACTTGTAGTTGGTATAGCTATGAACTTTGCTTTTTGACGTAATTCTGGTAAGCTAAATGGTTTAGCAGCTTCTTTAAAAGTAAGATTTGGATACTCATAAAATATCCACATTGCTTTAGCCGCATCTATTGGAGATCCTCCACCAATTCCAATTATCAAATCAGGTTCAAATGAAGTCATCATTTCAACACCTTTTTTAACAGTTGAAACAGAAGGATCACTTTCAACACCAGAGAATACTGTTGTTTCAATCCTTGCTTCTTTTAATAAATCTTGAATTCTAGAGACTGTTCCATCTTCTATTAATCTTTCAGAATCAATAACTAACATTGCCTTAGTTCCTTTTACATCTTTTAAATGGTCTAGAGCATTAGTTCCAAAATAAACATCTCTTGGTATAGTAAATCTTTGCATTTACTACTCCTCCTTTAAATTAAATTTGTCCCTCTGGACAATTCTTATTATAACCAATTTAATTTTAAAAAAAAGAAGGCACTTTTTGGTATGGAAGTTCCTAAAAAGTATGAAATGTGTAGTTGAGGGAAGAAATTTCAACAAATTTTTGTAATAGGAATTTAAATTATAACTGTAAGAATAGTGAATTATAAAATGTAATTTTCAACTTATCCACAGGAAATTACTTAAAAATCTGATAGGATACAGAGTTATAAACAAAAATGGGTATGGTAAATATTCCTGTGTATACTTGGTAAGAATTATATAATATTTAATAAGATAAGAATATTGAATTAATTAGATTGGAGGAATGATTAAATGACTAAGGGTATAGGATTAATGAAGAAATAAAAGAACCACTGAAATTCCTTATAAAAGAAGATAAAGAGACATATAAAATATATTCAAATTTAAAAATTTTAAAACCAAAAGTTGGATAATTACTAGCTATGAAGATATTGGCTGCAAGACCAGAGCCTGCTAAGGATTTTATAGATGCATATATATTGTGTAAAGATTTAAAAATAAAGACGAAAGAGGAATTAATGGATATAGTAGCAGATTATATACCTTTAAAATTTCTTGGAGGAAGACAAATCTAGCTCCATTTAAGGTTAGAAATGTATATTTTAATTTAGAAGGAATAACGAGAGTATAGAATTACCGAGGGACAAACGACAGATATAGATGTATAATATAAACGGCATAAAATGTTGTTCATACATCTTAAAGTGTTGTTTGTATATTTTTATTGAAAAGTAATTATAAAATATGATAGCGTGAAGATAAAGATAGAGTGAAAATAAAATCGAATTGATTCCTTAATGTTGGACAAAATTCAGGAATACTTTAAAAAAATACATATTCTTTTATGGTGCAAAGTTATTTTTTAAAAACTTAAGTTCTTATTATGATAAGTTTTCATGCGATTGCCGTGGTGTTATGATTATGATAAAGCTTATAGTCATCTAATCAAGGCTAAAGAGTTAAAAGAAAAACTAAATTTCAATGTCTTATCTACAACTTTATTTGGCTTATATAAATATTATTATAAAAAAGAAAATGAGGTTGAAGCACTAAAGTATTTATAGTAGAGAAAATTGATTAAAAAAATATAAAAAAGAAGCATTACATACTAACAATATTTAATGGTTTAGGTGTTAATTTTACCAAAGTTGAATCAGGTAATATTGTTTAAAATGAGCAAAGCACTATTAATGAATTATATGAACTTCAAGATAGTGACAATAGAAGAGCAAGAGGATAGTTTTTAAATACATTTTGAAAGGAGGATTAATTGTGGACAAGCCACCACGGAATATTCTATAACGAAATATTTTATTATAATCTTAAAAATAGAATAAATACAATAAAAATCAATAGTGATCTATTCAGCTGATTAGATATAAATTATTAGAATTTGGCCAATTCTAATAATAAAATAAGGGAGGAATAGATGTGTTTAGAAAAGTTTTATTATATTTTTAGTGATGGTTTTGATGGTTACTGCTTTCGTGCCAGCTATGTCTTTTGCTAGTGATAAAGATAATACTTCAACAAAGGCATTAGCATCTGATGAACCAGGTACAAAATCAATAGTATTACCTAGTCCTGTTAAAGTATGGGTTTTAGAGAGGATAGCAGAGAATATATTTGACAGTATTTTTTCAAAGGTATTTGATGTTATTGTTGGATTCCTTGAGAGAAGCTCGAAACTCTTTGGTGGATCAGGGACAACCGTTATAAAAATAAATGGTCATGAATTTAATCCTGATTCTTCTGCTAATTGGGTTGGAAATGGTTTAGCAAATAAGCGGATTAGAGTTATAGATCTTCAAACATCCCTTAAAAAACTAAGATTTAATCCAGGGTCCATTGATGGATATTGGGGGAGAAATACAAGATCAGCTCTTATAAATGTGCAAAGGTGGTATGGTATATCAGTTGATGGTTCATGTGGCCCACGAACATGGAGAACTTTATCTGCACCTTTATCATAATAACATTAATAATATAAGATAATAGATCCTAGGATCTATTATCTTATATTATATTAAATAGGTGGTGAAATAATGACAAAAATTCAAGTAAAAAATGTTTCAAAGATTATAAGAAAAAAGGATATTCTAAAGGAAATTTCCTTTACTATATCTTCGGGAGAAATAATAGGGTTGATAGGTCCCAATGGTGCAGGAAAGAGCACTTTACTTAAATTAATAACTGGATTAATAAAGCCTTCTTTGGGAGAAGTATTAGTTAATGATACTAATATTCAAAATGAGTTTAATAAAGTAGCAAATGAAATAGGTTTTTTAATAGAGGAGCCATCTTTATATGATAGATTAAATGCTATAGATAATTTGAAATTATGTTTAAAGCTACATTCAAAGATCGACAATAAATATCTTCAATATATATGTAAGGGATTAGAAATCAATAATTTTTTAAATAAAAAAGTAAAAAATTATTCAATGGGTATGAAACAAAGATTAGGTATAGCTTGTTCATTAATTCATAATCCGAACATAATTATATTAGACGAGCCAACTAATTCTTTAGATATAAATGGTATAAGACAAATAAGAGATTTAATAAGGGATATTCATGATGATAATAAGATAATCATTATTTCTAGTCATATACTAAGTGAAATAGAAGAAATATGTGATAGGGTTTTAGTATTAAATAATGGTTTGCTAGTTGATGATTTTAAGAATGATTCAATAATATCAAAAGATAATGCATTTTACATAATCCAAATTGAAAGTAAGGGTAAGGAAATTGATTTTATTAAAAACAAAGCATATATTATAGATTCAGATAATTCACAATATAAAATAAAGGTCAATAAAGCTGAATTAAATATGATTTTAGATTTAATAGTAAAAAATGGGATGACTATAGTTGATATAAAAGTAGAGAATTCAACTTTAGAAAGACATTTTATAGGAAGGGGAGATAATTAGAGTGATTGAATATATTAAATTAGAAACTTACAAAATATTTAAAAATAAACAATGGATAGCGCCTTTAATTACATTAATACTTTTCTTTGGTCTTTCATTTTATTTAAATACTCAACATCCTAAAGAAAATCAGCATTTTTTTACGTATTATTACTATATATATGCTATCAATAACGAAATAATGTTTCCTATAAGTATATGTATTTTTTTTAGTTCTATTTATCTAAATGAATACAAACTATCAACGATCAAATTGTTATTAGGATCTAAATTCGAGAGAAAATATATTTTTTTAGGTAAATTTATATCAGGAAGCATTATAATATTTCTTATTTTTTTGATATTAACTATTATTTATATGTTACTTGCAATAGTTTTTTTTACGGGCTTAGATGAAGCAGCTATCGGCCTTACAATCATAAATGTTCCTACATTGTTTGGTAGAATGGTGATTGGATTTATTTCAAATATGTTTTATTTATTATCCATTGCATCCTTTGTGGTATTATTAATAGGTTTCATTAAAAAGCAATCGATAGCTGTATTAACTAGTCTAGGGATTATTATAATATATTTTTTTATTCCTTTGCCTGATATGGTAGATGAATATATATTTTTAAATGGTAGATTTACTTATGATGCACTTACCTTAGAAACTTTGCCTTTGGATAGATTCATATATCCTATAGGGGTCTCTTTAGTAACAATTCTAATATTTTTAGGATTAGGATTGTTGAAATTTGATAAAGAAGAAATATTATAATAGTTAAAGGATGGTACAAAATGAAACTAAATATTACTAGAGGTAAAATTGTATTTTTGGCTTTACTACTAATAGGGATATTTGTAGCATTATTTTTTAGACATAGATATGAAAATAACAAAATAGATTATTTATCTTCTGAGGAAAGTTTGGAAGAAACACAAAAATATTTAGAAAAATATCCTGATGATGTGAATGGTTTAATGTCCTTATCTCTGGATTATATGAATTTAAAAGATTATGAGCAAGCAAGGGATGTTCTCTTAAAGGTATTAGAAATTGAACCTACTAGTGAATTAGCTTGGCATAGATTAGGTATTTCTTATGAGTATTTAAAAGAATATGACAAAGTGTTGGAGGCATATGAGAAAAGTTTTAAATTAAGCAAAGAAGATTCAGCTTCTTATTACTTTTTATCCCAGATATATTTATTATATGATATCGAAGAATCTGTAAGTATGGCAGATAAAAGTTTGAAAATTGAAAAGGTAAATGAAGTACCTAATTTAGAATATACAGAGGAATATGTGAAATTTCTAAAGAATATAAATAAAGATCTAAAACAAAAAAATAATATGGAACCATATATAGAATTGATTGAAAGTGAATATATCGCATCAGATCCTATAAAACTTGGATTAATTGAAAAGACATTAGAAGAATTAAATGAACAAGATAAAGAAAATATGGAGAAATTGATAGATATGAAGAAAGAAATTGAACAACGTATATACTAAATAGAAATTAATGAGCTTATGTATATTTTAATTTAGAAGGAATAACGAGAGTATAGAATTACCGAGGAAAACCTCGGTTTTTTATTTACTTACAAATTAATATTCTTGTGTATACTTGGTAAGAATTATATAATATTTAATAAGAAAAATTTTAGAATAAAAGATTACAGCAGAAGGAATGATATATGATTAAAATAATAACAAGATCTCCAGATGAAACTAAGGAATTAGGATATAAAATAGGAAAATTATTAAAAGCAGGAGATGTTTTGTGCCTAGATGGAGATTTAGGTGCAGGGAAGACCACTCTTACTCAAGCAATTACAAAGGGATTAGATGTAGAAGATTATGTGACTAGTCCAACATTTACTATAGTAAATGAGTATGAAGGAAGATTTCATATAAATCATTTTGATGTCTATAGAATAGCTGATGTGGATGAGATGTATGATATAGGTTATGAGGAATATGTATATTCTGATAGTGTTAGTATAATAGAGTGGGCATCAATTATAGAGGAGATATTACCAGAGGATAGAATAGATTTATATATTAATAAACTCCAAGAAAATAATAATAGAGAGATAGAAATAAAGATAATAGGGAAGGGTAATGAGGATATAATAAAGGGGTTGAATAGAGAATGAAAGTATTAGCAATAGAATCCTCCAGTAGAGTAGCTACCTGTGCTGTGATGGATGAGAATAGTCTCTTAGGAGAATATATAATTAATGATAAGATGACCCATTCAAAGAAATTAATGCCTGCTATAGGAGAATTGATGACAAGTCTTGATTTAAAACCAGAGGATATTGATGTATATTCTGGATCTACTGGTCCAGGATCATTTACCGGATTGAGGATAGGATTGGCATCGATAAAGGCAATGGCTCATGCCCATGAAAAGGAAGTAATAGGAATTCCTACAATGGATGCTTTAGCTTTTAATATGCCTTATGTAGAAGGAATAGTTGTTCCAATGATGGATGCAAGACGAGATAGAGTATATACTGGAATATATAAATGGGAATATGGAGTATTTAATACTATAATGGAACAGGATGTATTATCAGTAGATGAAATTATAGATATTTTATTGAAGAGAAATGAGAGGATAGTAGTAAATGGAGATGGAGGAGTAAAATACAGGGATGTTTTAACAGAAAAACTTGAAGATAGAGTAGTTTTTTCTCCTAATTCTACTAATATGCCTAGAGCATCTTCAGTAGCAGAATTAGCTATTATGAAAATAAAAAATGGAGAAGGAATAGATTATAGAAAGTTAATTCCTGATTATTTAAGGAAATCTCAAGCAGAGAGGCAATATGAAAAAAGGATGCAGGAAAGAAATGAAAGATAATATTAATATAAGAAAGATGGAAATGAAAGATATATGTCAAGTGTTATTTATTGAAAAGATGTCTTTTGCTACTCCTTGGGCCAGAGAATCTTTTGAAAGGGAGTTAAGAGAGAATAAATTAGCTAAGTATATTGTAGCAGAAATAGATAAGAAAGTTGTAGGATATGGTGGAGTTTGGTTAATATTGGATGAAGGACATATTACTAATATAGCAGTTCATAATGAATATAGAGGGTTTGGAATAGGACATAGTCTAGTAGATGGCTTGATAAATGTATGTGATGAATTAAATATAGAAAGGATGACATTAGAAGTTCGAATATCAAATATTTTTGCTAGAAATTTGTATAAGAATCATGGATTCGTTGATATAGGAATAAGACCCGGATATTATGCTGACAACAAAGAAGATGCAGTTATCATGTGGAAGGAATTATAAAAAATTTCTATTATTACAAGATAACTAAGATAATGTTATTTTAAATGAAGTGAAATATATTATTTTTAAAAGAATTTTATAAGTATATAGAAGAAAACATTATATAAAGGGGAGATTAGATGAGTGACAATTTCAATGATAATCCTAATGAGTTTGAAGATTATAGTAATGTTAAAGAATTTAAATGGTGGGAAAGGATTAAATATTTATTTGTAAATCCCAATGAATTATTCAAAAGTGTTAAGTTTTACCCTAGTACAAAATTACCAATAGCATTGATAATTATCTCTACATTAGTAGCAGCATTTATTGAAATGAATACGGATGAGTTTATCAATTCTATTGCAGAGAATATGCCTGGTATGACACCTTCAGATTCTGTATTAACAGGATACATGATTTTAACTGTGATTTTAACTCCTATAGTACCAATATTTATTGTATTTTTTAAGGCATTTATGGTGAATGGTTTAGCTGCATTAGTTGGTGGTGATGGAGAATATAAAGATGCTATAGCTATAGCTGCTTATTCATATGTACCTGTTGCAGTTGGAAGATTAATATTAACAATAATATTTGTTGCTTCAGGAAACCCAGTTGTGGACTTGAATTTAGCTTTGATTTTACCTGAAAGTATGATAGGTAGTATTGTATATGGTGCATTTCTTCATTTTGATATACTGATAATTTGGTATCAGATTCTAGTTCTTATAGGTGCAACATATCTATATGAAATTCCAAAGAAAAAAGCCTTTGTACCTGTAATATTACCTTGGATTGTATGGATAATATTATCTTCAGGTTTATATGTTTTAAATCATTCTTAGTAAGACTGACTGCTCCCACACCTGAAGGAGTAGGGTTCTAAACTACTAAAGGCTTCTCTATCAAAAGATGATATCTGATTGATAGAACTGACCTACT
>NZ_WSFU01000124.1 GCF_016820635.1 Anaeromonas gelatinilytica
TTATACTTTAATTTTGGAATGATAAATATTTAAATTTTATTTGACTTCATATAGTTAGTCTTTTTACTATTCTACCTTCAATAATAAGTTTGTTTTCTGCAAATAATTTTATTGCTTCTGGTAATATTTGATGTTCTATTTCTAATACTTTTTTTGATAGACTCTCTAATGTCTCATTATCTGATACCTTTACTTCTCTTTGTATAATAATTGGTCCTGTATCTGTATTTTCATCAACGAAATGTACCGTAGCTCCTGTTATTTTGACTCCATACTTTAATACTTCTTCATGTACTAAAGAACCATAATATCCCTTTCCACTAAAAGCAGGAATCAATGAAGGATGTATATTCATTATTTTATTTCTATACTTCTTAACAATTTTTTCATTTACTATACTCATATATCCTGCTAAAACTATAAGATCTATATTATAATCGTCTAAAACTTGTAATGTTTTATCTATTCTTTTATACTTATCGGAATAATTTTTCTTTCCTAAATATAAAGATTCAATGCCTTTCTTTTGAGCAATCTTCAATCCTCTTGCTTTGTATCTATCAGATATCACTAATCCTATCTCTCCATTTATTTGTCCTCTATCAATACTATCTATTATAGCTTCTAAATTACTCCCTCTACCTGATATGAACACTGCTATTCTTATTCCTGACATAATTTTACTCCTACATGTTCATCCACTATTTTCCCTATGATATAAGCCTTTTCATTCATGGATTTCAATATATTTAGTATTTTAAATGCTTCTTCTTTAGAAACTGCAATCACATATCCTATTCCCATATTAAAAGTTCTAAACATCTCATCCCTATCAATATTTCCTAATCTTTGCATCATCTTAAATATTTCTGATATTTCCCAACTTGATAAATCTATATCTACGCCCAACCCCTCAGGAATCATTCTTGGAATATTTTCATAAAATCCTCCTCCAGTTATATGAGCCATACCTTTTATTTCTACTTTCTTCATTAACATAGAAACTATATTGCAATATATCTTTGTAGGTTTCAACAATATATTTCCTAATGTATCATTCATTTCTTCTATATAAGTATCTGTATTCCAATTCAACTTTTCAAAGAATAATTTTCTTACTAATGAATATCCATTACTGTGTATCCCACTAGATGGCAGCCCAATTAAAAAATCACCCGTTTTAATATCATTTCCATCAATGATTTTATCTTTATCTACTACTCCTACTGCGAAACCAGATAAATCATATTCCTTGTCATTATAAAGTCCCGGCATTTCTGCTGTTTCTCCTCCAATTAATGAACAGTTTGCTAATTCACAGCCCATTGCTATTCCCTTTACTACTTCCGTTACTTTATGAGCCTCTAATGCACCTGTAGCAAAATAATCCAAGAAAAACAAAGGTTTAGCTCCATGACATAGTATATCATTCACACACATAGCAACTAAATCCTGTCCAATATCATCATGTTTATCCATCATTAAAGCAACTAATAATTTAGTTCCTACTCCATCTGTTCCAGATACCAATACTGGATTTTTTATGTCTTCAAGATCTAAATTGAACAATCCTCCAAATCCTCCAATAGAAGATATAACATCTTTAGTAAAAGTTTTTTTAACATGTTCTTTTATCGACTCTACTGCTTTATTACCTTCTTTAATATTTACTCCAGAGTCACTATAAGTTAATCTTTCATTCATATTATCCC
This sequence comes from Anaeromonas gelatinilytica, assembly GCF_016820635.1. Taxonomy (GTDB): domain Bacteria; phylum Bacillota; class Clostridia; order Tissierellales; family SIT17; genus Anaeromonas; species Anaeromonas gelatinilytica. The sequence goes on from NZ_WSFU01000124.1 coordinate 1,713, forward strand.
TCCTATTTTTCCATAGAAAATTTATCTAAGGATTCAGGAACAGCTATTGGATAGTTCCCATTAAAACATGCCGTACATACATTGTTTTCAAGTCCTATAGATTCCAAAAGTCCTTTCTCACTTAAAAAAAGTAAACTATCACAGCCTATTTTCTTTCTCATTTCTTCGATTGAATGAGAGGATGCTATAAGATTCTCTCTCTCTGGAGTATCTATTCCAAAATAGCAGGAATATTTTACTGGTGGTGAACTAATTCTAAGATGAATTTCCTTAGCACCCGCTTTTCTTAACATATCTATGATTTTTTTACTTGTGGTTCCTCTAACTATAGAATCATCTATTAACACTATTCTTTTATTCTCAACATTCTCTCGCAATACACTCAATTTCAACTTCACTAAAAGTTCTCTCATCTTTTGGGAAGGCTCAATAAAAGATCGTCCTAAATATTTATTTTTTATTAATCCCTCTCTATAAGGAATTCCTGACTCTTCTGAATATCCTATAGCCGCTAAAGTACCAGAATCTGGAACAGACATAACTATATCAGCTTCCACATTATCTTCTCTGGATAAAATTTTCCCAGCTTCTATTCTACTTTTATATACACTTTGTCCATCTAAAGCACTATCTGGTCTAGAAAAATATACAAATTCAAAGGAACAAACCGTCTTCTTTTCTTCTGCAAATCTAATTGATTTTATTCCATTATTATCTATGATTACTATCTCACCTGGCTCTACATCCCTAATATATTCTGCCCCTACTACTTCAAATGCACAACTTTCAGATGACAATACATAACCATCCTCTATTTTCCCTATTGCAAGAGGTCTTAATCCATTGGGATCTCTCACCCCTATTAACTTTTCATCACATATCAAATTCAAGCTATATGCACCTTTTATTCTTTTCATACTTTTAATCAAAGCTTCTTCTAATCCATTTTCATAGTTTTCATTAATTAAACTACCAATCACTTCGGTATCTGTAGTTGTTTGATATATATATCCCTTTTCCTCTGCTTCACTTCTTATTTCATTAGCATTTATTAAATTTCCATTATGGGCTAAAGCAATAGAATTTTCCTTACATTTAACAACTAATGGTTGAGCATTTCTTAAATGACTATCTCCTGTAGTAGAATATCTAACATGACCTATACCAATATTCCCCTTTAACCTATTGATGGTTTTTTCATTAAAAACTTCTCTAACTAGTCCCATCTCTTTATAATAATTAATCCTATTATCTTTACATATCGCTATTCCTGCACTTTCCTGTCCTCTATGTTGTAAAGCTACAAGTCCAAAATAGATTCTTTGGGACACATCCTCAATATTCTCTGAATATATACCAAAAACTCCACATTCTTCTTTAAGCTTATCTAAAGTTAATTTTTCCATTATAGGACCTCCGACTAATTATTTAATCTCTTTAATACTTCCTTATAAGACTCCTCCACATTACCTAAATCTCTTCTAAATCTATCTTTATCAAGCTTTTCTCTAGTATTTTTATCCCATAGCCTACAAGTATCTGGGGAAATTTCATCAGCTAGTATAACTTCTCCTTTATGAATACCAAATTCTAACTTAAAATCTACTAAAACTATATCCCTCTCTAAAAAATATTCAGATAATACTTCATTGATTTTAAATGAATAATTTTTTATATTTTCTATTTCATTCTTAGTGGCTAATTCTATTGCATCTATATGATATTCATTAATCATTGGATCTCCTAACTCATCATCTTTATAACAAAATTCTAAGACTGTTTTCTTCATTTTTGTTCCTTCTTCTAATCCAAGTCTCTCTGCCAAAGATCCTGCTGCAATATTTCTAACTATAACTTCTATAGGTAAAATCTCAACTTCTTTAACTATCATTTCTCTATCATTTATTAATTCTTCAAAATGTGTTGGTATTCCTTTTTCTTCTAATACTTTAAATAATAAACCAGACATTTTATTATTTATTATGCCCTTTTCTAATATACTACCTTTTTTTTCTCCATTAAAAGCAGTAGCATCATCCTTATATTCAATTATATATCTAGAAGAATCGTCAGTTTTATATACCTTTTTAGCCTTACCTTCATACAACATATCTAATTTTTTCATTATTTAGTCCCTCCATCTTCTGTACTTAATTTAACAATCTTTCTGTCTTTTTCTTCAACATTCTTACTCATCATCTCTCTATAAGCTTTTAATCTCTCTCTTAATTCTGGATATTTAATTGATAACATTTCTATTGCTAATAATGCTGCATTTTCTCCTCCATTTATAGCAACAGTAGCAACAGGTACTCCTTTAGGCATTTGAACTATAGATAATAATGAATCCATACCATCCAATGTAGATGATTTAATAGGCAATCCTATTACTGGTAATATTGAAACCCCTGCCAATATTCCTGGAAGATGGGCAGCCTTACCAGCAGCAGATATAATTAATTCAAAATTATTTTTTTCTGCATTCTTTGCAAAATCCATAGCTTTAAATGGTGTTCTATGAGCCGATATAACCCTTATTTCAACTTCAACTCCAAAATCTTTTAAAATCTTTATTCCTTTCTCTACTACAGGATAATCTGAATCACTTCCCATTATTATTGCTATTTTCATATTCTCATCTCCTCGTATAATATGTTTAGAGACACTTTTTAAGTGATCTATTCATATTATTTTTTTAT
>NZ_WSFU01000003.1 GCF_016820635.1 Anaeromonas gelatinilytica
TTCTGCAAAATAGATGCGCACCCGCGTCTGCAAATGCGCAATAGTGTATATAAGCTATACGCTATGAGTAAGAAAAATTACTATACGTTATTATTATTTTCAAAATTATCCATTCTCCTTTCGAGTGAATTTAGAAATTCTTTGAGAAAGGCCACGTTTTCCATAGACGCGCCCTCTAAAGCTTCATTGACAAGGTTATCAAATTCTTGGTGGAGCTTTTCGTGGTTGATATAGGCCGTTTCACCCTTGGGTGTCAGCCGTAAAATCAATCTCGACAGGTTACGAGGATCGGTGTCTTTTACAATCATATCCTTCTTTTGGAGCTTCATAATGATTTGAGAGACTGCGCCTTTCGTCACCCCCAATAATTCGGCCAGTCCAGTTACATGAATTCCTTCATTCTCTTTGATAGATTTAATCATATGGATTTCTGCTTCAAAGAGCTGTTCATCCGTCCCATAGCAGCGTGTTTTCCTGTCAACTTCAAAGAGCTTCCAGACCACACGCAAAAGCGTATAGCTAAGTTTGTTTTTGTTTTTACCATTCTTAATCATCATGTAACAAGTATATAGCTACTATACGCATTTGTCAATCCATATGTAAAATTTTTATATTGAGATTAAAGACCGTACTTCGGGCCAACTTGGCCCGAAGTGCTTATTTTTCCTGTTCGGCTTTCTTTTGGGGAGCCGAAACCTCTTTCAGTTTCGCCTTGTTTTCCTCAAGCAGCTTCATAATGGTATCCTTCATTTCGCGGGGTGTTTTCTCCTTGCCGAAATACTGGCTCAATTCCTGACTTGAAATAATCACTTTGTCTGCCTCCTTTTTTTCTTCTAACATGATTCCGTCAATCACATCGGGGTTTAACAGCTTCTTTTGGTCAAGGTTACGCATACGCTGTGCCTGTGAGAGTGAGGGAGCCGACTGCTGGCCCTCAATAGCGATAGCGATATACCGCTGATTTTTTGGCTCGATGAACGCAAGCTCCACGGCGGGAGTGAACGCAATTTTCTTTTCGTCCACCATTTTCATAAGGTCAGGAACCAACTCATTGAGCTTGATATACCGCTGAACCTGCTTGACCGTCATTTTGTTGCGCTCGGCTACAACCTCATTGGAGTGTTGTCCGTTACCGGTTCGCGCGCCCTGCCGCTTGATGGCTTCCAACTGCATTTGCAGGGCTTTGGCCCGTTCACTGGGCAGGATATTTTCACGCTGGTTGGTGTTGTCCTCTACCATCTGCGTGATGGCCTGTTCGTCCGTCATGTTGCGGATAATACAAGGCATATCCGCAAATCCAGCTAATTCGCTGGCTTTCTGGCGGCGGTGACCTGATACGATTTCATAGCCGCCATCTTCACGGGGGCGCACAATGGCAGGCTGGGTAACGCCCTTGTCCTTAACGCTTTCCACCATAGCCGCCATTTCTTCATCATTACGAACCTGAAACGGGTGGTCTTTGAAAGCGAAAAGCTCGGAAAGATTAAGGTAAACAATCTGTTCCTGTTCGCCGGGGCGGGGTGCTTCCCTCGGTTCGGGCGGCAGCTCCGGGGCAGAGGGCGGCGTTTCCTGCTGTGCCTGTTCCTTAGCTTGCGGGAAAGCAGAAGCCCCGCCGCCAATTTCTGCGGTCTGTTTCGGTTTATCCGGTTTCTCCGACTTTACGGCCTTTGGTGCTTTTTCCTGTTTGACAGGGCGGGCAGGCTTTTTGTCTACTTTTTCGGTGGTTTTAGGTGGGCGGCCTTTCGGTTTTCTGCCCGGTTGTTCCGGTTTTGCCGCTTTATCTGCTGGCTCCGCTTCCTGTTTTTCGGGGGTAGTCTGTTCCGCTTCCTTTACCCGCCGCCTGTTTCCCGGAAACAATCTCATTGATTTTGTCAAAGGAAACCACCACATCACCGGGGGCGGGAATGTCAATGGGGTCAGGTGCTTTCAGCCCGTCCTTATCAGCTTCATGCGGGGCCGCTCCGTCCTCATGGGGAAGTGCCGCTGTTTCCTCGGCGGTCTTTTCCGGGGCAGGAGCTTCTCCGCCAATCTCCGGCATAGGAGCAGGCGTGTTTTTTTCTTCTGCTGTTGCTTCCTGGGCCTGGGCGGTTTTTACTTCGTCCGGCTTGTTTGGCTCATTTTTTGCCATGCGTTTTTCCTCCTTGTCTGTTTTATGACATGAAAAAAGGGGCTTGATTTTTTAGGTCAAGCCCCACAGGGATTTGCAATCCCTCCTTTCCACTTCGGGCCAAGTTGCCCCGAAGTTCCGCTATCCAGATACAAAAATACCGCCCATCTTGTCCAATTGGGCGGTATCCTGTGTAATGTGATAGCTCATATTTTATTTTGGTATTCCCTTATCCCACATAGAATAAGGGTTTTTGCAGTTTTCCTAATACGTTTGGCTCATATGAACCAAATGTATTAGGAAAACTGTAAAATAGCCTGGAACAAGGGCAAAAATAAAATAAAATAAAATTTGAAGCTATCACATTATGAAAGACACCGCCTTAGTGAGACTATGGGCGGTGTCTTTGCATGGTAGCAGTTACTTCGGGCCAAGTTGACCCGAAGTGGCAGGGCTTGGGGAGGCTCTCCAACAAGCAATTTTTTGTAGGTTCATCCTACAAAAAATATGCAATTGTGGCCACAGTTGCCCTGCTTGCCGGTTTAGCATCTTACGTTTTAGAGGAAATTTATTATCCGAGCAAATGCTATTGACAACCGCACTATTTTGTGCTACTATATAGCAGTAGTTAGTAACACTGAATACAAGTCATACAAAATAGCGAAGGAGGGATTATGCTGGAGAACCTAACGGAAATGCTCAAAGGCGTGCTTGAAGGTTGTGTCCTTGAAATTATAAGCCGCAAAGAAACCTATGGCTACGAAATCACACGGCGGTTAAATGCCCTTGGCTTCACAGATGTTGTGGATGGAACGGTATACACCATCCTGATCCGGCTTGAAAAAAGCAAGCTGGTAGAGGTCACAAAAAAATCCTCCGACCTGGGACCGCCGCGAAAGTTTTTCGCGCTCAACGACGCAGGGCGCGAAGAACTGCTGAGGTTCTGGGAAAAATGGGATTTTATCGCGTCAAAAATTAACCAATTAAAGGAGGAGCAATCAGATGTCTGAGTTTTTCGATAATTATTTCAATATCAAAAAAATGATCGAGAGCAAGCGCGAGTACAAGCAGCAAATGGCAAGGGTGAAAGCTCTGCCGAAAGACTATCAATATGTATTCAAGAAAATACAGGGACACATGTGGAATTTTGCGGCGGGATCCGGTTATGACATGATGAAGATTCATTATGATCTGATAGAGCTGTTCGAGGTCGGCGCGACGGAAGGCAAGCATGTTTTGGAGATTACCGGCGAGGACGTGGCCGCATTCTGCGACGAGCTTCTGCGTAATGCCAGAACATATACAGAAGACTGGCGTGAGGCGCTCAACCGCGATATACTGAAAAAATTCGGAAAGAGGTAGGATTCAAAATGACAGAAAGCGCAATTAAGTAAAAGGGCTGCAAAAGTCCTACAAGAAACTTCATGTTCTAAAGGGCGTAGATTTTTGGGTGAAAAAAGGCAGTATTTTCGCCATGCTCGGCTCCAACGGCACGGGCAAGACAACGATTGTCAAAATCCTCACCACGCTGCTCAAACAGGATAGCGGAACTGTTATCGTCAACGGCTTCGATGTTGCGGCAAAGCCCGGCAATGTGAGGCAGTCAATCAGTCTGACCGGGCAATTCGCCGCCGTGGACGAGATTTTGACAGGGCGGGAAAATCTTATTATGATCGCCAAGCTGCGGCATCTCAAAAATCCGCGTCAGGTCGCGGATGATTTACTGAACCGCTTCGGCCTGACCGCCGTCGCCGACCGCAATGATTTTCAAAGGTTATTGTCCGACATTCGCACCAGAAAAATCAACTGTGTGATTATCAAAGACCTTTCATGCCTTTCCCGCGACTATGTTGAAGTGGGCATCCTGATTGACAGGCTATTTGTTCAGATGAATGTACGGTTTATCAGCTTGCATGAACGGATAGATAGCTATAATGACCCGGAGAGCGTTTCCAGTATGGTTGTGCCGATAACAAATGTGATGAACGACCAATACTGCTATCAGACCTCAAAGAAAATCCGGCAGATGTTTGACTACAAAAAGTGCAACGGTCAGTTTATCGGCTCATACGCTCCCTACGGCTACATCAAAGACCCCAATGACAAACACGCCTTGCTTGTAGACCATGAAGCCGCCGAAGTGGTAAAACAGATTTTTGCCATGTTTCTAAATGGTATGGCGGTAAGGGCAATCGTAAACCATCTGAACGACCACGGCGTTATGTGTCCGTCCCTCTACAAGCAGAGCTAGGGCCTAAAGTACAGTTGCCCCAAACGGATAGACAAAGCCAATGTGGAGTACCATAACAGTCACTAACATGCTGAAAAATCCTGTTTATTTCGGGGATATGGCGCAGGGCCGAAACCGTGTCAAGAGCTACAAGATACACAAAATCGAGGCTGTACCCGAAGAAGATTGGATTGTCGTTCAGAATACCCATGAGCCGCTTGTTAACCGGGAAATCTTTGAAAAGGTTAAGCAACTGTAGGAAGAAATAAAAAAGTAATAGAAGAATATATAAGAAATCAATTACAAGAAGATATTGGGAATGATCAAATAAGTATGAAAGAGTATATTAATCCATTCACAGGAAAAAAGAATAAAAAGTAGAATAAAGTAGCTAATACCCCTTTAGGGTTGGTGTGAGAAGGTACAGCGGTTGGCAGACTAATTAATGTGTCTTAAGACACTTGCAAGTACCAGGGCTAGAGCAAACCATCTGTTTTACGGGTGGTTATGATTAGGGAGAAAGTAGCACAAAATTTTAAGTTTAAAGATGTCGAATAGTGGGACAGAGAACCGTCCCCCTGTCCCATTTTGATTTATAAAAATAAATCTCTTTCTCCATTTTTTAGTTTTTCTAGATTATTTACAAGTAGTGTTTTTATATCTTCTCTTTGAATATTATTTAATTCTTGGCTAATGACTTTATTAGCCATAGCCATAAATTCTTTGTCACCATAGTCTAGGGCGTATTCCATTAATGTCATCATTGCATTTGGTTGACATACATGTTGTATTTCACCGGATTTTGCTAGTTTCATAAATCTATCTCCTGTACGACCATTTCTATAACATGCAGTACAATAGCTAGGTATATATCCATGTTTCATAAGAGATTTTAATACTTCCATAGGACTTCTATGATCATCTAATTTAAATTGGTCTACTTCTAGTTCCATGTCATGTTCCTTATATCCGCCTACTCCTGTACATGATCCGGCACTTACTTGGGAAACTCCATATTTTATTACTTCTTGTCGTATTTCTAGGGATTCTCTAGTAGATAGTATTAGACCAGTGAAGGGTACTGCTAATCGGATTATTGCTACTATTTTTTTAAATTCATCATCGTTTACTAGGTAAGGGAATTCTTCCATGGACATACCATCGGCTTTTTTAAGTCTAGGAACACTAATAGTATGGAATCCTACTCCATATTTATTTTCTAAATGTTCATTATGAAGCATTAAACTTAATACTTCAAATTTATAATCATATAATCCAAATAATACTCCTCCACCTACATCATCTATGCTACCTTTCATTGCTCTATCGAATGCAGTTAGATGATATTCATAATCTCCCTTTAAGCTTTTAGGATGCATATCACTATAAGTAGGTTGATGGTAAGTTTCTTGGAACAGTATATAGGTTCCAATACCTTTTTCTTTTAGTTTTTTATAATTTTCTACTGTAGTTGCAGCTATATTCACATTTATGCGACGAATAGTTCCATTATCTAATTTTGTATTATATATAGTATCTATAGAATCTAATATATAATCTATAGGACAGTTTATAGGATCTTCTCCTGCCTCTAAAGCTAATCGTTTATGACCTAATTTTTCCAATATTTTAACTTCTTCTTCAATTTCTTCCATGGATAATTTTTTGCGACAGAAATCATTATCTCGTTTATATCCACAGTATTTACAATTATTCACACAATAGTTACTTATATAAAGAGGTGCAAAGACTACTATACGATTTCCATATATAGATTTTTTTATATCTCCTGCAATTTGAAATATACGATTTAGTTGATCAGAATCATTGGTTTGTAATAGTAGAGCAATTTCTCGATGAGTTAAACCTTTTTGTTTTTCTGCTTTATCGAGGATTTTATTAATATCTTCCTTTGTGACATTTTTAGCTGATACTAATAGATTTTGGATATACTCATGATTTATAAACATGCTTTTCGCCTCCAATTAATAATATATATTCTATTTTATTTCTTTTTTAGAAATAGAAGTCTTCACTGAAACATGGGGTATATTGCCTAGTTTACCTGTTAGACTATTGATTTCATCTAGTTCTCCTAAAACCGTTAAAGAAATAACCGATATACCATCTGATTCAAATGGCAATCCCATTCGTCCTCTGATTATATGGGAATATTCTGATATAATATTATTAAATATTTTTTGTATTTCTTTTGGTTCATCTAATACAGCCCCAATAACAGCAATTTTTTTCATGTTCTCACATCCTTGTATTAAATATAGTAAATATAAAAGCAAATAAAAAACCTTCTCTAAAAAGAAGGTTTGGATTGCATCACAAAAAAATCTTTATATAATCCTTCCTTTCAGATGAGGTAAACTCTGTTCTGTTAGGTCGTACTTTAATAATTTTAGAAACAATGAAGTTAAGAATTCTCTCAACAACATTGATTTTGTTAATATTTTATCAATTATTAAAATAATTGTCAAGCAAATTTTATAAACTTTAAAATTTTTTTATAGATATCTTCTTTGTTGATTTCATTGAGTATTTCGTGACGTCCTTCAGGGATAAGTTCTATTGAAGTATTATAGCCTAAATCTTTATAAATGGAATTTACTTTTTGTACGCCAGTTCCTGATTTGCCTACAGGATCTTTTTCTCCAGCAATAAAGAATAGTGGAATATTTGGTGTTTTTTTAATATTTTCTGGATTAATAATATAGAGTAAGCCTTTTAAAATTTCTTCATAAAATTTTGGTGTATAAGAATAACCACAAAGAGGATCATTTATGTAAGAGTCTACTATGGAAGTATCTTTTGTTAGCCAATCAGCAGATGTTTTGTTAGGTTTAAAAGATTTATTAAATCCTCCTATTAAAAGATTATTTAAAAATTTACTAGGTTTTTTTCCAGAAGTTTTTCCTAAGATTTTAGCCATGGTAATTGCTACATTAATGGACGCTTTATCAGTATATCCTGTTCCAATAATAACTGCTTTGGAAATATCTTTACCATAATCCATAAGTGTATTTCTTGCTAAAAAAGAACCCATAGAATGACCTATAAGAATAATCTTGTCTACATTTTCTTGCTTTTTTGCTAGTTGCTTTACATGATTAACATCATCAACCATATCTCCCCATGTGTCATTTGTATAATATCCTATTTTTTGTCCATCTTCGACACTTTTTCCATGTTTTCTATGATCATGAATATATACAATATAACCTTGTTTTACTAAGAAATTTGCGAAATCTTCGTAGCGATACCCATATTCAGCCATTCCATGGAGAATTTGTATTACTTCTTTGTTGTTTTTTTCAGTATTTTCATTTCTGTAAGTACGTATATACAATTTTTGATTTTTATTCCCCTGAATTACTTGAATTTCTTTTTTCATTAATACCACCCCAGCAATTAAAATAGTAATAAGTATTTTCTATATTATAGCACTTTAATTATGAACTTTTAATTAAATTTAATATTTATAAAAAATAAATTCAAAAAGTTATTGACATATGTTCAGAATGATATATACTATAAATATAAAGAACATAAACCCAAAATAAAAAGGAGGCAATGCTAATGCCAGGAAGAAATGGAACTGGACCATCAGGAGAAGGACCAATGACAGGAAGAGGATTCGGAGTATGTGGAGCAGGATCCTTTTCTAGAAGACCAAGATTAGGATTGGGTAGAAGATTTGGTAGATATAATTCTATTGAAGATGAAAAAGCAATCCTTGAAACACGACTTAAAGAAATAAATCAGGTATTAAAAAATTCACAAAATGAAGGTGAGTAAAGGTATTAGGGAAAATAGATAATTTCTATTTTCCCTAATGAATAAAAAAACATAATATTGAAGATTTTAGATGTGACACAAATGAGTTTAGTAATATTAATAAGAAAATAGAAGGCTTGAGTGGAAAAGGTGTTGATGATGTGGAGAAAATTAATGATTATAAAAATGAAGATTTTTTATTAATTAAAGATGTAATAGAAGATAATGGATATAAAATGACAACTCAAAGAAGAGAAGTATTAATGCAATTCATTAGAAATAAAGAAGAACATTTAAATGTAGAAAAGATTTATGATATAGTAAAACCTAAAGGAATTGGAGTTTCAACAGTATATAGAAGTATAAATATTTTTGTGGATTTAGGAATATTGAAGGAATTTAGAGTAGATAATACAAATTATTATGAGTTGAAAATGTATGCTAAGAAACCTTTGCATATACATTTTAAATGTGAAAAATGTAGAAAAATTAAAGATATTACAGACAAAGAAGTAATTTTCAAATATCTAAGAATAAATAATTTGCTTGAAAAAGAATATAATACTGAAATAAATGATGTAGATATAATGTTTCATGGATTATGTAGCAATTGTATTGATAAAAATAATATTAATTGAAAGTAGGAGATATTAATGCCGAGACCTAGAAAAAGAAGAAGAGTATGTGGATTACCAAATTATAAAAGGTTTGGCCCTTTAGATAGAGGAACTGATTGTAATAAAGATATTGTATTGACTATAGAAGAATATGAGGTTATTCGACTTATAGATTTGGAGGATCTTGAACAAGAACAATGTGGAGAAAGAATGGATGTAGGTAGGTCTACAGTTCAAAGAATGTACGTTAATGCAAAGAAAAAAATTGCAGATAGCCTTGTTAATGGAAAAGTGTTAAAGATTGAAGGGGGAAATTACACAGTATGTGATATTAATTGTCAAAAATGTTCTCCTTGTTTTAGAGGTAGACATAGACATGGAAGAAATGGTGTATAAATTTAAGGTTGAAGTTTTTATGATAATTTAAAAATAAATTTAGGGTATATTATTAGACATAGTGATGAATAAACAGTATAATAACTAATGGAAGTTTTAATCCGTACGAGGAAAAAATTTATACATATTATATGAGCAACCTGGTAATATGTCAAGATAAAATTTTAAAATAAAACAATGTAATTATTAAAAAAAGG
>NZ_WSFU01000008.1 GCF_016820635.1 Anaeromonas gelatinilytica
GTAGTATTTTTTCATTATAAATTTTTAGTTTCACTCAATAATCATAAGATTTTCAGTGGCCTCCTTTAGGATTAGGAGCTTTTATTACAAATATCTCAAGAGTTTCATCATCTTTATTATTCACATTCATTAATGTTTTGTATGGAATATTAATAATACTACCTTTCTCATATTTATGCTCCTCTTGTTTGTCTAATTGTAGAGATAACACACCCCTTATCACAATCATATAAACATTTGAATTTGCATTATGTTGAGGTAGACCTTTATTCTTAGAAAATATCATATGATTCAAATGTAGATTTTTATCATTTATAATTTTTTCTATCTTTTTATCATTACCATTATCATATTCAAATAATTTTTCAATCATTAAAAATCCTCCTTTATATTTAGTTATACATCAATTATAATTATTTATATAAGTAATTTCTGTAACTATTGTTACGAAAGGATGATTTTTTATTATTAATAAAAATTTCTTAAATATTATTCAATCAAATCCATTATTTAATGATATTTCTAATGATAGACTAAAAAAACTATTTGAATCTAATGAACTTTCTACAAAAAAATATTCAAAGGATGAAATAATATACTTTCAAAATGAAGAATGTTCATCCTTCGATATATTAATCTCTGGAAAAGTTTCTATTCAAAAATTAGATGAAAATGGTAATATATTGACAATTACTAATTTCTATCCAGGAGATTCCTTTGGAGGACAGATGATATTTGCTGACAACAATTATTATCCAATGAATGTTATATCAAAGGATGAATCAATAATATTAAATATAAAAAAATCACTAGTTTTAGATTTATGTCAAAACAACAAACAATTTTTGTCTGAATTATTAAAGTCAATTTCTAACAAAACTCTTATAATAAGTAATAAAATCCATGATATATCTCTAAAAACTATTAGAGACTGTATTTTAGATTATTTAAAATACGAATATAAACTTCAAAATACTTTGACATTGAAAATGAAAATCACTAAAAAAGAATGGGCAGAAAAAATTGGTGTTCATCGTCCTTCCCTTTCTAGAGAATTAATGAAAATGAAACAGGAAGGACTAATTGATTACACAAGAAATACTATTACTATAAAAGATATTAAAATTTTATAATATTATTTTAATTCTTTTTGTTTATTCATATAATAATAAGCTTTTATTTTTGGATAACATATAAACGAAATTCCTAATATCATTTATTATTTATGCATAAGCACTTATAGAAATAGCCCTTATAATATATATATTATAAGGGCTATTTAAAATTAAATATCATTTTATCTTTTCAGCAAAATCTTTCCCAAAGTTTTTACATCTTTCTATTTGAACATCATCTGGATTCCATAATTCTCTTATGCCTTCATTTACAACATCATATTTGGCATCTTTTAATTCGTCATTTATTATCTTAATGCCTTCTCCACTCCAACCATAACTTCCAAAGGCTGCAAATTTTTTGTTTTTATATTTCATACCTTTCATCATTTCTAATAATCCTGAAATAGAATATAAAAGTCCATTATTCACGGTAGAAGACCCAATTAATACTGCTTTAGATTTAAATACTTCTGTTAATATATCATTCTTATCAGTTTTTGCTCCATTAAATAATTTTATTCTAGTATCTTTTTCTACATCTTTAATTCCTTCTGCTATTGCCTCAGCCATTCTTCTAGTTCCATGCCACATACTATCATATATTAAAGTTATCTGGTTTTCTTGATATCCATCAGCCCATTCTAAATACTTTTCAATTATTTGAACAGGATTATCTCTCCATATAACTCCATGACTTGTACATATCATATCTACAGGCAATTTAAAATCTAATACCTCTTTAATTTTTCTTGTAACTAGAGGAGAAAATGGTGTTAATATATTAGCATAATATTTAATAGCTTCTTGATATAATTCTTCTTCATTTACTAAATCATTAAACATTGGATCAGATACATAATGCTGTCCAAAAGCATCATTGCTAAATAACATATTATCTTTAGTCATATATGTAAACATACTATCAGGCCAATGTAACATTTTTGCTTCTATAAATACTAATTTACTTTTTCCTATATTAAGTTCATCTCCGGTTTTAACTTCAACAAAATTCCAGTCCTGATGATAATGACCTTTTATCGAATTTATCGCAGCTTTAGTACAATATATTGGAGTATTAGGAATTTCCCTCATGAGTTCTACCAAAGCACCACTATGATCAATTTCTCCATGGTTGGCTATAATATAATCAATCTCATCTAAATCAATCTCCTTTTTTAATCTTTCTATATATTCTTTAGCAAAAGGCATCCAAACTGTATCAATAAGTACAGTTTTTTCATCTCTGATTAAATATGAATTATATGTAGTTCCCCTATGAGTAGAATATTCATCTCCATGAAAATCTCTAAGTTCCCAATCCTTTATTCCTACCCATGTAACTTTATAATTTACTTTAAAACTCAAAATAATCCCTCCTATCTTTTTCTTATATGAAGTATACCCAATATATAGTTAAAATAAAAGTCTTAGTATTAATCTCTCATTACACATCTATATCCATATCCCCAAATTGTTTCTATATATGTAGGTTTAGAAGAATTATCTTCTATTCTATATAATATTATCTATAATTTAATATAAACCTTAATTCAAAACTTTACTCCAATACTCCAAATTCATAACCTTCGCTTTTAAGATAATCTATAACATCAGGTAACATCTCTACTGTAGATGTTTTTGTAGGTGCATCATGCATTAATATAACAGCTTTTTCTTTTCCCTCTACAGTATCCTTTATATTTTCAATCAATTCATTTACACTAAATCTCTTTTTTTCTGAATCTCTATTTAAAGCATTCCAATCTATATACTTATATCCATTATTTAATACTGCGGTTCTAAAGGGAGATTTTTTCTCTCCAAAAGAACCTCCTGGAAATCTAAATAATTTACTATTAAAATCTTCTCCTAATATTTCTTTTAATATATTATCCGTTCTATCTATTTCATTTAATAGAATATTAACATTCGAATATATTTTACTATAATTATGAGAATAAGTATGATTACCTATGCTATGTCCATTATCATATATATCTCGAATTATATTATCATTTTTTTCAGCCAATTGACCTAATACAAAAAAAGTTGCTTTAACATTTTTTTGATTAAGTATTTTTAAAATCTTTATGGTATTCTTACTAGGTCCATCATCAAACGTTAAAAAAGCCATTTTTCTACCATCTTTTAAATAAGCTTCTTCACTAGGTACTGAAACATGTGTACTATATGAAACTTTTTTAGATTCTTCATGATCTTTTGATTTATTTTTTTCAATTTTTTTATCTGAATTTTTTACTTGATTCTCCTCATCATCTTTATCTGACTTTTTCTCTTTTTCTGCTTTTTCTTTTATTATTTTTTCCTTAGCATATTCTTTTTCTTTACTATTCTCTTTTTCACTAATGGTTGTCCATTTCCCAAACAAGGTCAATATTCCTAATATAAATATTATACATAAAATAATAAACCTTATTCTTCGTAATCTTTTGTTCACTTTTTTACTCATTTCTTGTCCCCCTACAGTATAAAATGTCGAATTTTAATTCCTAGATATACAATTATTCTACACTATTTATTAGACTTTTGGGTTACAAATAGGTACAAAAAAGTTACAAAAATATTACAAAATTCCTAATATTATATTGTTTTTTATGACTATCTACAATACAAACATATATGACAACTAAAAAAGATAATTTCTATATTTTACAGAAATTATCTTTTTAACTTAATAATTAATTTTACTTATTCTATTATTTTAAATTCTTTACCTTTAATTGTCACTACTTTTATATCTTTTACATCTTCTATATCTTCTATTTTAATAATTTTATAAGGATAAGTTATTGCTTGAGTCACCATATCATCTGTTTTAGGCTTATATTCCATTATAGTTATTTTAGTAATATTATCATCTTTCTCAACCTTTTCTATGACAATATCATATCCACCAGTGTTTTTTTCTCCTAAGCCTATATATATGTACTTTCCATTTTCTTTAGATTCTATTACCTTATATCCTTGATTTTCTTTAATATCTTCTATACTATTTTCTATATTCCGAGGAACATTTTCTACAATCTCATACTCAATTCCTTTTAATTTATTCACTCCACTCACCTCTTTAGTTGATGATGAACATCCTAAAAAGATTATTGAAATAGCTAAAATTATTAGTCCAAAAGTTATTTTTTTCATATGTATCACTCCACCTATTTATATTTCATTTTTTTCAAATAATACTTTTTATTTAATATATACTCTCATCTTTATTATAACATAAAATAATACTAATATTTACCTTTCATCCCTTTAATTAGATCCCTTTTCATTCAAAAGTCTCCTTATATCATTATTGATTTTATCTATATCAATATTCTCAATTGTTTCATCCTTTAATTCATACTTACCTTTCAATTTCAATATTCTATATATACTCTTATCAATTCTTTCCTCTGATATTCTCCCATCTTTTACTGCGGTTCTTAATTCCTTTAATACATTTATTTGATTTTCATATCCATGACAGACTAAAATAATATCACTCCCAGCATCTACAGACTTAATGGCTGCATCTTCTATATTATAATTTTCTGTAATCGCTCCCATTGTCATATCATCTGTAACAACTAAACCATCAAATCCTAACTCTTTTCTTAAAAGATTATTAATAATTTCTTTTGACAAAGTAGCTACATTTTCTGCATCTATGTTCTCAAAAATAATATGAGCAATCATTATTGAATCTGTCTTATTATTTATAGCCTCTTTAAAGGGAACAAGTTCAAAATTCATTATCTCTTCTATATTTTTTTTAATAACAGGTAACCCTACATGAGAATCTATCGATGTATCTCCATGTCCAGGAAAATGTTTAACTACAGATATAACTCCCTCTGACTGAATTCCTTTCATTGTTTCAATACCTAATTCACTTACGATTTTTTCATTAGAACCAAAAGCCCTATCACCAATTACTGGATTATTAGGATTACTATCTATATCTAAGACTGGTGCAAAATTCATATTAAATCCCATAAGCTTTATTTCTTTTGCAATTAATTTGCCTACATTATAAGAAAAATCTTTATCTTCAATATGTCCTATTACTTTATTAGAAGGTATTTTTCTAATTTCATCTGGCATTCTACTTACTCTACCACCTTCCTCATCAACAGACATAAACAATGGAATATCATTATTATTAGAATTTATAATCTTTAAATTATTTGTCAATTTTAAAAGTTGATATGAATCTTTTATATTTTTACTAAATAAAATAAATCCTCCCACATAATACTCTTCTATCAATTTCTTTGTATTATCATCTAATGTATAATCATCAAATCCTACTATAACCATTTGTCCTATCTTCTCTTCTAAAGTCATTTCTTCAATTTTCTTAATTATAGGATCTTTTTCTTCATCTGGTTCTATTTTCTGTAATGGTGGAGTTTCTTCTATATATTCTTTTTTCATATTTAAATATCCTATAATAACCACAACTAGCACTATTAAACCTACAATAATAAATAAAATTTTTTTATTCATTAATTTTACAACCTTTCTCACTTATTATATATACTCTTATAAATATTAATCTAGATTTATTCAATAATGTTCCAATGCATTAGCATTTTAAGTTTGAACTTGAATGTTGATATTTATAATATATATTCCATTATCTACCTATTATACGCTATTAATACTATCTTTTAGACAAATATTGATACTTTTACAAAAATACTAAGAATTCTCAATTCTATAAATTTAAAATAGACATCCCAAATTTTTGAATGCCTATTTTAAATTTGTCTTATAAATATTTTTTTATTTCTTCTGGTTTTGCTACTTTCCCAACAATCTTTACATCTTCATCTATCACTAAAGCTGGAGTCTTCATTACGCCATAAGACATAATATCTTTAAAATCTGTAACTTTCTCAATCGTAGCATCAATACCTAACTCATCCACAGCCTTTTTAACATTTTTCTCTAATTTTGTACAATTAGCACAACCTGAACCTAAAATTTTAATAATCATAACACACGCTCCTTTTTATAATTAATATATTTATATTTAATTTAAATAAATAAATATCCAAAGGCATTAAAAATATATCCAATAATAATTATTCCAATCGTTACTATTCCAAAAAACATTCCTAATAACTTTGGTTTAACAACCTTTGAAAGCATAATCATGGACGGCATCGACAGAGCAGTTACCCCCATCATGAAAGATAATGCTGTTCCTAAGCCTACTCCTTTTGTTATCAAAGCTTCTGCAATAGGCAATGTTCCAAATATATCTGCATACATAGGTACTCCTACAAAAGTTGCTACAAGAACTGAATACCATTTATCTTTGCCCAATATTGCAGAAATAATGGATTCTGGAATATAATTATGAATAGCCGCTCCTATTCCAACACCTATTAATATATATAGCCATACTTTTTTAATAATATCTAATACTTGATTCTTTGCAAATTCTATTCTTTCATAGGAAGTTAACTCTTCTTCTTCACTTTCAATCATTTTATTATTATAAACAAAAGATTCAACATACTTATCAAGTTTTAACTTACTAATAATTCCTCCTCCTAAAACTGCTAATATTAAGCCTACAATAACATATGCTATAGATGTCTTCCAATTAAATATACTAGCAAGTAAAATAACCGATGCTAAATCTACCAAAGGTGAAGAAATCAAAAATGAAAATGTAGTACCTATTGGTAACCCTGCATTAGTAAATCCAATAAATAGTGGTATAGAAGAACATGAACAAAAAGGTGTCACAGTTCCAAGTAAAGCGGCTAAAATATTTGATGTAATTCCTCTAAACCTTCCTAATATTTTTTTAGTTCTCTCTGGTGGAAAGAAACTTTGAATATAAGATATTACAAATATAAGTACTGAAAGCAAAATAAATATTTTTATTACATCATAAATGAAAAAATGTATGCTTCCTCCTAATCTTTCCTCAATAGACAATCCAAACACTTTTTCCACTAAAAACTTAATAAGTTTATGAAGCCATGTCATTTTTAATAATTGATCATTAAGAGTACTAAATACACTTGATATTATATTCATCATAATCACCTGCCTTAAATATTTTGGGATTTGATTTTTTCATTAATACATTCCTCTGCTATAGGAAGTCTTTCTATATCTTTTTTTAAAACAGAATAATCATCAATACTTGAAATAATATTATCTAATATTCCTTTAAGCATTTGATTTTCATTATCTAAATAATAAAATATAAATTGCTCTTGTCTTTCATCTTTAACAAACCCTTTATCTTTTAACTTACTTAAATGCTTTGATATCTTAGGCTGACTCTCTTCTAATATTCCTTGCATTTGACATACACATAATTTTCTATGATAGAGTAAATTTAAAATTCGTATTCTTGTTTCATCTGATAAAACTTTGAATAAATTCACTAATTTATCCATACAATTACATCCTTTCATTAAAAATATAATACTTATATACTCATATGAGTATATAAGTATTATATTTTTATATTTATTATTTGTCAATGATTATATAAAAGATTTAAAAATATATAATTAATTCATTATATGAATTTTTTCTAGAAATTCTTTATATTCTAAAATGAAATGAAAATTTTCTTTATTCTTTAATTCATTTAATATTTCTGTAGCTTGTCCCTGTGTATAATCAATTTGCATTTCATTCTTTAAAAAATAAATCGGAATTTTAGTTTCCTTTAATACTTGGAGATTAATCAAATTTCCTTTTCCATAAGGAACATTTGTCACCAAAACATAATCTGATTGACGAATAAATTCTAAACTTTCAGATGCTTCCTTTGAAGTAAAATGTGAAAAAGGAGGTGCATCTACACAAGGAATCTTTAATATATTACATATCTCCCAATCACTATCCCCCTGATTAACTACTCCAGCTGATACTTGAAAGCCAAGAGAATTTAATTGTTCTAATATCTCTCCTCCAGTATCACCACCACATATTACATGAATCTTTATATGTTTTCTATTTATTTCTTTTTTAATAACTCGCAAAGGAAGAATCTCTTTTTTACCTAATATTTTATTATTCCGCACAATCATCTCCATATCATAAACCTTAGACAGATTTTCTTCCTTCACAACCTCTTCTGGATTACCCTGTGCAAGAACTTGTCCATTATGCAATAAAATTAATCTATCACTAAATCTAGCAGCCATATTAATATCATGCAAAACAGCCACAACTGTTATATCTCTTTTTTCTTTCAACATATAAATAAGTTCCATAATTTCTAATTGATGATGGATATCTAAATGAGAAGTAGGTTCATCTAATAGAATAATACTAGATTGTTGCGCAATTGCACGAGCTACAATTACCCTCTGTCTTTCACCACCACTTAATTCATTAAAAAATCTATCTTTAAATTTCCAAGTATTAGTCATAACCATGGCTTCCTTAACTACTTCATAATCCTTTTTTCCTAGTTTGTTTTTTCTAGCAATATGAGGATTCCTTCCCATCATCACAATATCAAAATTAGTAAAATCATACTCAATATTAAATTCCTGAGGTACAACTGCTACTAATTTTGCTAATTGACGTTTTGATAAATTTGTATGCTTATTTCCCTTAATAAAAATCGAACCATTCTCAGAATCAATAATACTAGTAATAGCTTTAATTAATGTAGACTTTCCTGTTCCATTAGGACCGATAATTCCTACAAATTCTCCTTTATAAATAGATGCATTCAATCCATCTATGATTTTTTTATTGCCATAAGCTACAACAAGATCCTCAATTTTTAATACTTCTTCCTTCATCTATATGCCTCCACGTTTTCTCTTTTTTAATAAATAAACAAAGAATGGTCCTCCAAATATAGAAGTAATCACTCCAACTGGTATCTCTTGCTTCATTAAAGATCGAGCAATAGTATCACAAAAAATAAGAAATACTCCACCTAACATAAAAGAATAAGGATACATTTTTTTATGTTTGGGTCCTACAAAAATTCTAACTATATGAGGAATAACTAACCCCACAAATCCGATAATACCAGTAACACTAACGGTTGCTGCCGTTACAAAAGTCGTAACTACTAAAACTATCAATTTTAATCTATCTGTATTTACTCCAAGCTGTGAAGCTGTATCTTCTCCTAAAAGCATAATATCCATTTGCCTATGCAATATATATAAAATAATAAATCCAATAATTGCATATGGAAAAATTAACATCATATCTTCCCAACTTTTCCCATTAAAGCTGCCCATAGTCCAATAAATAATTCTACTCATTTGATCTGAAAAAATCATCAAAATAGAATTCATTGCAGATAAAAATTGGGATAAAGCAATACCACTTAATAGCAAAGTAGAAACAGGTACCTTTTTTCCCACTCTCGAAATATTATATACTACTACCAAAGTAAGCATAGCAAAAATAAAAGCAAGTATAGAAATCATATCTACTCTTAGAAAAGAATTGTTCAATCCAAGAATTATTCCAATGCTTGCTCCTAAAGCTGCCCCTGATGACACACCTAATAGGAAAGGATCCGCCATTGAATTCTTAAATATGCCTTGATAAGAAACACCACACATAGATAGAGAGCCACCTACAAGTAAGGCTAGCAAGACTCTTGGAAATCTTAAATTCCATATAATTGATATAGTAGAATCTTTTACTCCTTCTATATTACCTATACCTGTAATCTTATGAAACAAAATTTGAATAGTTTGACTAACAGAAATATCTGCAACTCCAATAGTAGTACAAATAAATATAGTAATAAATGCAATAATTATAATAAAAAATAGAAAATATTTTTGAATAAATCTCTTCATGACATCTCCCTTTTCATTAAAAGGGACAACCCTAAAAGGTTGTCTCTTTTATATTTATTCTTCAAATACTTCAGGATAAATAGCCTTTGCATAAATCTCTAAACCATCTATTACTCTCGGTCCTGGACGCTGAATAATATCATTTTCTGGTGTCCCGGATGTGATTTCTACAATATCATCATTTTTAAATGCATCAATAGCCTGAATTCCCTCTAACTTTTTAATATCTTCTGCTGATGTAAATGTAGATATATAAATGTCTGGATTAGCCTCAATTACTTTTTCTAAACTCAATTGAGGATATGGAGTATCAGCATCTGATGCAATATTGCTTGCATTTATTTCCTGTAACATAGAATCAATAAAAGAATCTGGTCCTACAGAATAAAAATCACCAAGATCTATAAAGACTTTCTTACTTTTTACATCCTTTAATTTAGTAATAATTTCTTCTCTCTCATTCTTCATATTATCAATTACTTCATCAGATTTTTCTTTTACATTAGTTATCTGCCCAATAGTTTCAATACTCTTAAAAACATCATCAATACTAGATGAATTAAAAACTACTAACTTTATTTCAGAGGCCTCTAAAAGCTGTTTTATATCTTCTGGAATAGATCTAAAAGCAAAAACTACATTAGGGTCTAAATCAATGATTGCTTCCGTATTTGGTCCATCATAATCTCCAACAACTTCTATATCTTGTGCCTCCTCAGGATAATTACTATAATTATCTCTACCAATAACCTTATCCCCTAATCCTAAAGCAAATAATATTTCTGTATTACTAGGTGAAATAGATACAATTTTTTCTGGAGCCTTTTCAAATATAACTTCATTTCCTAAATCGTCAACAACAGTCAATGGATATACTGTTTCTGTTGATTCTATATTATTATCTCCATTATTAGATGTATTATCTTTACCATCACTATTAGAACAAGCTGTCCACGTAAAAACCATTAAGACAACCATAATTAAAATAAGTACTTTTTTTAATCCTTTCATCATTCTTCCTCCTATAATTATATTTAAAATAAAAAAAGCCCTCTACAATAAGAAGGTTTACGAATTTAAACTATATTTATTTACTCCTCCCCTCCGTAGGTAATTTATAATTCTCTAAGGCAGGTCTCCTGACTTGTGCTTCATTCTCTGCTCATCCTTCCCATTTTTAAAAAACAGTGGTTTTATGAGTTTGTCCACACTTACAGTAGCGGGGGCTGTCATGGCTTTTCACCACATTCCCTATTAAGTATAATACTACACCTTAAAAATTTATTTAATTTTCATATAATCATGTTTCCATATTACCATGCTTATCTTAAAAAATCAAGTAAAACAACAATCTATTAATACAATTTAACTTTCTAAATTTTTATTAAAAATAAGCATCTAATAGTAAAATTACTATCAGATGCTTACAAAATTCTTTCATCACAATACCTATATATACTTATTTTTTTCTTATTAATTTAAAAGCATTTTTTAACTTAATAGGATTGCCATACATAAGAGTAGCCATTCTATAAATTTTAGAAGCTAAGATTCCTATTAATACCGTAGATACAGTTAATATAACTAATGAAATAATTATCTCAATAGTTGATACAGTTCCCATTGATACTCTTACAAACATTGACATAAATGAACTAAAAGGAATAAAAGAAGTTACTTTTAATACCATACTTTCAGTATTATACATTCCCATCATAGCTGCACCAAACACACCAATAAATATTATAGTTATTGGTGTAGAACTAGAGCTCACATCTTCCGTTCTTGAAACTAATGCTCCTAAAGTTCCAAAAATAAATGTATAAAAAAGATAACCTAATATCCCAAAAATAGAAAAAGTAAGAAGTACTTCTGAAGGTATCTTAAATACAAAATCTAATTTATTATCCCAAGCATCGGCATTTAGATTATAGGTAGTCATAGATATTAAAATAACTAATCCAACCTGTATTATTCCAGCTAATGCTCCTCCTATAACTTTACCAAATATTAAATTACTACTATCTGTACTAGTAACTAAAACTTCCATAGTTCTATTACTCTTTTCACTAGCTACCGATGTTGCAACTAATTGACCATAAATGATTATCATAAAGTAAAGGACAAATACTAAAATATAGGTATAAAGATAATTACTACTACTATCTTTTCCTAAAATATCTGTATCATATTCCATATTAGGAGAAATTAATCCTTCTACTTCACTATATTCAATTCCCAATTGTTTAAAACCGCTCATCCTATATGCTCTCATTAATGCTTCTTCAAAGAATGTTCTATTAGAATCTAACATCTCATTATTTTTTATAATATATCGATATTTAGTAGGAGTTTCTATAATATATCCAGCTTCTATTTCTCCAGAATTTATATCCTTTTCTAATTTCTCTTGATTTTCATATTCTACTAATTTTCCTACAAAAAAGCTTTCTTCTAAATCTTTAATATTTATTAAAGATTCATCCCTATTTATATAACCATATATATCATCTGAATCAACGGAATCTTCCCCAGTATCCTTTTCAGAATCAAAAAATGTATCCTTTATAGTAGGTATGGATAATCCAACAATTAATAACACGCAAATAATTATCGTGGATATTAAAAAGGTCTTATTTTTCAAAAACCCCATAAGTTCAAATTTTAATACAGTGAAAAAATCTTTCATTAACTATCACCTACCTTTTTAACAAAAATATCTTCTAACGTCGGCTCATATACTGAAAAGTTCTCAATATCTAGATTTAATTTTACTACAGCATTAAATAAATCATTTTTCGTCTTATCTTCTAATAATTCTATTATTAAATAATCTTTCTTTCTATCCACCACTTTAGCAATATCTCTTAAATCATCTATAAAAATTTCCTCTAATTTATCAGGAGATAAATTTACTTCTTTTATAGTTAATCTATTCATACCATATTTTCTTTTTATCTCTTTTAAATTTCCTGTTAAAACTATTTCTCCTTTATTTATTAAAGCTATTTCTTCACAAAATTCTTCCACATAATTCATTTGATGACTAGAAAAAATTAATAACTTATTATCATTTATCAATTCTCTAATAATTTCCTTTAAAATTTGAGAATTCACTGGATCTAATCCACTAAAAGGTTCATCTAATATTATAATTTCTGGGTTGCATATGAATGTTTCTGCTAATTGAACTTTTTGTTGATTTCCTTTTGACAATGTTTCTAACTTCTTGTTTTTATATTCTTCTACTCCTAGCCTTTTTAACCAATATAATGTATTCTCCTTAGCCTCCTTATTACTTAACCCTCTAAGTTGGCCTAAATATATTAATTGCTCTAAAACTTTTTTCTTGGGATATAATCCTCTTTCTTCTGGTAAATATCCTATCTGATAATTTCCCGCTACAAATTTTTGTCCATCTAAAAGAATATCTCCACTATTTGCATTAAATAAATTCATAATTATTCTAATAGTAGTAGTTTTTCCCGCTCCATTTCTTCCTAATAAACCTAGAGCTTTACCACTTTCTACTGAGAAAGATATCCCATGTAGAATTTCTGTATATGAAAAACTTTTACGTACATTCTTTACTTCAAGTTTCATAATAACACCTCTTTTCATTAATTTCACCCGTTCCAATCATACTTCTACATAATCCCCCTTTATTCCTTCTTAATTTTTTATATTTTAAATATAAATCTCATTAATAAGTATATTACACATTGTAAAATAGAAAAGTCTATAAATGCATATGCATTTATAGGCCTTTCTATTAATATATTTATCAGTTAAACTCTAAATTTTTTAATAACCGACTGTAAATCCTGAGCTAAACTTGCCAAACTCTCACTTGCACCTGCAATCTCTTCGATAGAAGCAGTCTGTTCTTCCATTGATGCCGATGCCTGCTGAGTAGAAGCAGAGTTTTCTTCTGCAATAGCAGAAAGATTCTGAAGAGTATCAAGGATTTTATTTTTCATATTATTCATTTCATCACTTGAAATATTCAACTCTTCAACGGCTATTTCTGAATCTTTCATAGAATCTGCTATCATCTCATATTTATTTTTACTATTAATGACACTTTTTGTTTGTTGCTCAACTATAGTGGATATTCTTTTTATTGTATTAACAGCATCATGAGAATTATTTTGTAACTCTTTCACTATTTCATCAATAGCCTTTGTTGACACAGAAGATTCCTCAGCTAATTTTCTGATTTCTTCTGCCACTACCGCAAATCCTTTTCCAGCATCCCCTGCTCTTGCTGCCTCTATAGCTGCATTTAAAGCTAAAAGATTAGTCTGTTCTGCAATAGATGCAATCACATTACTTGCTTCACCAATTTTATTAGAACTTTCATTAGTCTTTAAAATTGCTTCATGAATCTCTTTTGATGCTCCATTACTTTCCTTTGTTATTTTATATAAATTCTCAATTTCTTCTAAACCATCATTAACTACTGTTACAACATTATTTGATGCTTTATTTAAGTTCTCCATGTGAGCCTGATTTTTTTCAATCGCATTTCCTAATTGTATAGCCTTATTAGAACCTCCTTCCGTATTTTGGGCCTGTTCAGAAGCTCCTCTTGCAATTTCTTCTACTGTTTTGGATACTTCTTCTGCCGCAGTAGCTGATTGTTGTGATGTAGCTGTCAACTCTTCTGAAGCAGCAGATACTTGTTCTGAAGAATTACCTATTTCCTTAATAATATCTCTAAAACTATTTGTTATATTTTGCAATGCCCTTGATAGATATCCAAGCTCATCTTTCTTTTTAAGATATTTTTCATCTACATCTTGTGTAATATCAAGCTTGGCTATTTTTTCTGAATAATCTACTGTTTTTATAATTGGTTTTGTCATTGAACTACCAATTATATAAACTATAAAAATACTCACTATTAAAATAATGATTGTAGCTATCATAATACTTCTTTGAAGTCCAGGAATTGCTTCTAATACTTCTTCTTGATCAGCAGTAATAATAAATATCCAATTCGTACCTTCAATAGGTGAATATCCAGCATATAGATTATTACCATTAAAAGAGTAATCACTTACTCCCTTTTTTTCTTTTAATATTTCATTAAATAATTCTGCTAATGATGTTAAGCTTTCATCTTTTTTTACTTCCTCCGTTGGATTAAATTCATTCATTACCTTATCTCTATCGGGATGAGCAACTACTGTTCCATTATTATTAATGATATATCCATATCCACTTTCTCCAAAACCTGTATCATCTACAATATCACTTAGAGCCTCCCCATTGCTACGACTAATTAATGCACCTACTACATTACCATCTCTTTCAATAGGTACTGCATACATTAAAACTAATTCATTTGTTACACGACTAATCAATAAATCTGATATACTAATTTCACCATTTAAGGCCTTTTTTATATAATCTCTATCACCTAGTTCATTGGTTGTACCATCTGAATACTGAGCAAAACCATTAAGATCAACAACAGCAATATCAATAAAATTTGTTTTCTCTACTTGTCTTTGTAATATAGGCTGTTGTACTTCCCAATCCATACTTTGTATTTCTTCCATTTGTGACATTGTTTCTAATGTTCGACTTTGAGTTTCAATTCGACTTTCTGTTAATCTTGATGCTTCATATGATAATGAGGCTAATGACTCTTCTGATTTTTTAGTAAGAGAATTAACAGCATTTCCTAGAGAAATAGCTCCTGATGCAATAGATGCAGCTAAAATTAATATAGAAAAATAAGCTATTAATTTTGCTCTAATACTTTTAAATTTAAATCCAAATTTAAATTTTCTTATATTTTTATCTTTAATTTTATATTTTGTTTTTTCCATTTTAGTTCCTCCATTAAATTTAATATTTAATTTACATTTTTTTCACCAATAAAAAGAAGTTCTGTCAAATCTAATAATATTATGACTTCTTCATCCATTCTACCTATCCCCATAATATATTTTTCATCAATATTCATAGCTATATCTGGTGAATCATCTATATATTTCTGATGTAGGTTTACAACTTCAGAAGCATCATCAACAACTATACCAATTTGCCTATTATCTATATTTATAATAATTATCCTACTATTTTCTTGAACCTCCCATTCTTTCATATTAAACTTCTTTTTTAGATTAATTACAGGAATAATATCTTCCCTCAAATTAATA
Source organism: Anaeromonas gelatinilytica (assembly GCF_016820635.1). Taxonomy (GTDB): domain Bacteria; phylum Bacillota; class Clostridia; order Tissierellales; family SIT17; genus Anaeromonas; species Anaeromonas gelatinilytica. The sequence goes on from NZ_WSFU01000008.1 coordinate 16,120, forward strand.
ATACCTTCAACAAAAACTGGTACATTAGGAATTTATGTGCTCTTTTCATATTCTGTAATTTCTTTTACTTTCATAATTTCTATTCCATATTTTTGATTCTCAAGTTTAAACAAACTATATTGCTTATTCAATTTTATGTCACCTCCTTTTAATTTTTATTTAAATTAAACCCCCTTTATGTTTACATAATGTAAGCAAAAAGGGGGTTAATCTACCGTATTCTGCAACCGGCTAACCTATTAATTTATAATTTAGACCCTTGGCTTTGCGTCCTTACCTTTCGATAAGTTTGCTCTTTTAATTCATATTAATCATTATTTTTTATTATAGAAATATTTGGATATATAAATCTTTATTTAAGAATATAATAAATAATTTAACATCACAATATTTTTCGACTAATTTTTACATAATAATCTATATCTATTCATTAAAAACCCCAAAATATTTATAAATATTCTGGGGTTTTTGTAACTTTTTATTTTAATATTTTAGAAATGTAATAATAAATTTTGTTCCTTCTCCTAATTGACTTTCAGCTTCAATTATTCCTCCATGTCCCCCAATTATAGCTTTAGATAGTGCTAATCCTATGCCCACAGAATCACTCTTTTGAGATCTCTTAGATTTATAAAATCGCCTAAATATATTAGGCAAATCCTCTTCACTAATTCCCTCACCCTGATCTTCAATAATGATTCTTTTATATATAGGATTTTCTAATATTTCTACATTTATCTTATCACCAGAATTACTATGTTCTATACTATTTATAAATATATTCATTAACGCTTCTTTTAACCAATAAATATCATGTTCTAAAAATACTTTTTCATCTTGACTAAAATCAATAGATACTTTCTTTTCTATCGCTTTACTTTCTATCATTTCAATTGATTCTTCAATAGTCGTATTTAAATCATTATTCTTTCTCTCAAACTTAATAGCATGTACATCTAGTCTAGCTAATCTGAGAAGACTTTTAATTAACCATTCCATTCGTTCTAATTGATTTTCATTATTTTTTAAAAATGTCAACTGTTGTTCTCTGGATAGATTTTTATTTAACATGATATCATTATAAACAATCATAGAAGATAAAGGAGTTTTTAATTGATGGGAAATATCTGATAATAAATCTACTAAAAATTGTTTTTCTCCATTAAGTTCCTCTAAATTATTTCTTATAATTCCTCCCATTGAATTAAATGCAGTCACTAATTTAGGGAAATCTCCTTCTTGATCCTCTTCTATAAAGGTATCATATTGACCTTCTACAATACTCTTAGCTCCAGAAGTAATCCTTCTAATTCTTTTATAAAAATATACCTGATAACAATAATTAAAAGTCAATAATAACAAAAGCATCATAATAAATATCGAAAAAAAGATTTCATTATTACTTCTATATGTTCTATTTATGTATGGAAATAAATTGTTTTCAAGCTCTCTACTTAGCCCATACTCTTTTAAAATTTCAACTCCTTTATCCCTTTGTTCTTGAGAAGTTTCTTTCACAAGTATAGGTATTATTTCCTGTGCTAATTCAGGATCTTTTTCTTTTATTTCTGACACTATTCCTCCAAAACTATTTATATAATCATCTTTTAATTGATTATATTGCATATTCAAAATTAAAAATATCGATATAAAAAATGTAATGATAATTATAGATAATATCATAGAACTTCTCTTCAATTGAGGATTTATAAAATAATTTCTCATTTTAAATTACTCCTTTATTACTTCTTTTTGCCACTTATACCCTAATCCCCTTTGAGTTATAATATATTGAGGTTCTTTAGGATTATACTCTATCTTTTCTCTTAACCTTCTAATATAAACTGATAATGTATTTTCATCAAAAAAGGCTTCTTCTCCTTCTGTTAAAGAACTAAGAATTTCTTCTCTTTTTAATAATTGCTGAGGCCTATTTATAAAAATCAACAATAATTTATATTCCAAAGCTGTTAAATTAATTTCTTTTCCATTTTTATCAATATATACAGTGGAAGTATTTATTTTTAAATCTCCACTTATATATGTAGTATCATTATCATTATTTTTAAAAGTTCTTCTCAATAAAGCTCTTATTCTAGATAAAAGTTCTCCCACTCTAAAAGGTTTAGTAATATAATCATCTCCACCTATATCTAATCCTAAAACTACATTTACTTCTTCATCTAAAGCCGTTAAAAATATAATCGGTATTTCACTAGATTCCCTTATATACCTACAAAAGTCATATCCACTTCCATCAGGAAGATTAATATCCAATATAATAAGGTCTAATGATTCCCCATTATGTATAATTTTTCCTTCCTTTAGAGTACTTGCAGTATATACTTCATATCCCTTTTCTTTAAGTGTAAACTCTATACCCATAGATAAAGCTTTATCATCTTCTACTAATAATATTTTAGACATTTCATCACCTCTTAAAGCATTATATATTCATTACTTTACAAGTATAATATCCTATATAAAACAAATCTTATCTTCTATTATAACAAATAAAGGAGAATAAAAATTCTCCTTTAGTAATCTCCTTTAATAGTTTCTATTAAATTATCCTTTTTAATACGAGCTAATGGATATAATACTGAAAGATATCCAATTATAAGAGTAGCTATTGCTGCAATACCAATAGTACTCCAAGGTATCCCCCAACTAAATTCTCTTGCTTCATTTATTCCTCCAGCTAAAATGAAGGATAATATACTTCCTATTATAGAACCATATATTATGCCCTTGATTCCATAAAGCATACCCTCTAATACAATCATCTTTCTTAATCCTTTATGAGTAAGACCAATAGATCTCAATGTAGCAAACTCTCTCTTTCTTAATAAAATATTAGTAGTTAAAGTGTTAATTATATTTACACTTCCTATTAAAGAAACAACAACTACAAATCCATAAAGAAGTATCTGTATCATTAATATACTAGATTTATTTTTCCTATTATTATCTATATGATTAATAATCTCTAAATCTGGATTTTCTTTAATTATATTTTCTATTTTTGCAATAGCCATCTTTTCACTTTCTATATCTTTTAAAACAATATTTAAATTTATAGGTGATAAAGATTCCTCTTTCGTAAATCTCTTAGCAACATTTTTAGATGTAATGAACCTTAGACCTTCTGGATTACCATTATAACTAAATACTTCATCTTCAACTATAGCTACTACCTTTAATTCTTCTCCTAATTTATCTGCTTTTTCTTCATCTTGATCCCAATACAATCTTTCAGAAACATTTATTTTGTCTCCTACTTTTATATCTGCTACAGGACCATAATAAGTGTTATTTGTGTCATAATTGAATATCCTATTTTTTCTTATTAATATTACTCCATTTTCTTCATCTAATTCTTCAGTATCAATATTTCCTGATTTTACATATTTTTTAGATGCATCTAAAACATTCTTATCATAAATATTAATACTTCCAGAAATCTCTGTCTTACCATTAGAAGATGACTCTCTGTAAATATCCTGTTCAAAACCTTGAAGTTCTTTAATTTCTTTATTCTTATCTATTTCCATATTAAATTCATATCCATCATATACTTTATAGACTTTTTTAACAGAAGAAATATCTTCAATTTCTTTAATAACATCTTCATCAATAGTTATCCCTTCTGATGTACCTTGTACTCCTCTTGTAATTGAAAAATGAACATTCTGTGATTCCTTTAAACCATCAGTCACAGTTAGTGACATATCTACAAAGGATTTAAATGTAATAAACAATATTACACTTATTATAATAGAAAAAACTGTAATTCTATATCTTTTTCTATTTCTCTTTATATTTTTATGAGCTAATTCTCCCTCAAATCCTAATAATTTTCCTGTAATCTTTACAGGTAGGCTTTTTCTTCGTTTTATCTTTTCCTTCTTTATAGACTTCCTACTGCTAATAGCAACCAATGGTGAAATCTTACTAGCAAATATTGATGGCATTAAAGCTGATAAATATATTGAAACCAAACCTATTGCTGCACTACATCCTAATATAGTGGGAGATATAACAGGTTTGAAAACTTCTAAATTTTCTCCACCAATTAATTTGAAAGCAAAACTAATAGAATAAATTGCTACAATACCAAAAAATAATCCTATAGGTATACCAATTAAAGATAATAATGTTGCTTCCCTTAAAATAATCTTTCTTATTTGTTTAGGCGTTGTACCCACTGCTCTTAAAAGTCCAAATTCTTTTATACGTTCCATTACACTGATTTGGAAGGAATTATATATTACTGCTATTGTTGAAATAACAACTATCAAAATAATAACTCCTACTGCAATATATAAACCTAAAAAAGCCTCATTATCTCTTTCTGATGCTCCTTGCACTCCAAGTAAAGCCTCATTCTTTTCAAAATCATCTTCTTCTCCTAGCTTACTTAATTCCTTTACTGCAGATTTTAAATTTGTCTTTGAACTAATCTCTACTAATAATACCGTTTCTTTTTCACCTGAATAGTTACCTTTCTTAAGAATATTACCTCTATTATTTATCTGTTCCATTATATTATTTTCTAAAATACCTACAAGTCTATATTCCTCATTATTTATTTCAATCTTTCCACCAATATCAGCATTGGAATCAATATATCTTAATAACCACCCTTCAAGAGCAACTTCTCCTTCATCTTCAGGAAATCTTCCTTCTTTCACTTGATAAGGAAGTAATTCTAAAGCTTGATTAGTAGCTGATATTTCACGTACATCTATTGAATCATTAATAGTAAATTCTTCTTCTACATTGAATGTCCCATTTCTTGCAACTTTAGGATTATTAGATATTTTTTCTATAAGTCCTTTATCTGGATTTGTATATTGTAAATGATGAGAACCATACGTATTTTTTGCCTTTTCAATTTGTACCTCTTGCATCCCTTTTAAAAATAATCCAATAGATGAGATTAAAGATACAGATAGAATAATTCCAATTATAGTCAACATAGATCTTTTCTTATTATTCTTTAAATATTTCTTAGTAAGTTGTTTATATCTCGTAATCACTTACTATTCACCTCCTATTCATTCCTTAAATATTTATCTGATATTATTTCTCCATCTTTTAATGTAATGATTCGATCAGCCAATGAAGCTATATTTAATTCATGAGTAATTAATATTAATGTTTGATTATATTTTTTTGCTGTGAATTTCAACAATTCTACTACTTCCTTTGATGTAACACTATCAAGATTTCCTGTAGGTTCATCTGCAAGAATAATAGAAGGCTTATTGAATAATGCCCTTCCAATTGCTACTCTTTGTTGTTGCCCCCCTGATAATTCTGAAGGAAGATGATCCTTTCTATCCTCCATACCTAAAATTTTAATCAATTCATCTAAATATTTTTTATCTATCTTATCATTATCCAGTAATGCTGGAAGAGCAATATTTTCTTTTACATTTAATATAGGTATTAGATTGAAAAATTGAAATATAAAACCTATCTTTCTTCTTCTAAAAATAGCAAGTCTTTCTTCCTTATAATCATAAATACTTTCACCATCTACAATTACCTTCCCATTTGTAGGTCTATCTAAACCTCCTAATAAATGAAGAAGAGTACTTTTCCCTGAACCTGATGATCCTACTATAGAAACAAATTCACCATTATTTACTGATAAATTTATATCCTTAAGTGCTTCCACTTTATTTATTTCACTGCCATAAGTCTTATTTAAATTCTCTACTTTTAGTATCTCCATTTTCATTCACTTCCTTTACTTGTTTTTCTCTACACCCATTATATTGTTTCCTAACACTCTACACCATAACTACTTCCTTACAATATTAAAGTCTATCTTACTATTTAGTAAGATAGACTTTAAATTAAAATTCTCTATTTTTATAAAAATATAAAGAAATCAAATAAGAAACTGATATAATAGCCAATGTAATTCCTATCAAACAAATTGATATTTGAAATTCTGTGTGATTTTGAAAAAATTTTAAAATAGAATTAACAGAAAAATACTTACTATCTTCTAAAAAAATATTTGATATTACTGATGCTCCAGAAAAAATGAAAACATATACAATCACATTAAAAATCTTAGATTTTACATATCCAAACTTAAAAAATATTGGCAAATAAATTCCACTAAATACACTTATATAAAATAAGGTCCACACTATTTCCATAATATTCATATAATGCACATTTACATTAATATTTAATGTACTGATTACAAATACAACAATGAAATATATTAATAAACTTATAATTGAATATATGAATGTTAATATATATTTTGAAAACACAATATTACTTCTTTTAATTGGCAAACTATTTAAAATAATATCAGAATGATTCATTTCTTCATATGCTAATGTTGTCATAAGAAGTATATATGTTAATGCAACAACAGCTGATATAAAAGCATCACTTCCTAGACTTTGAAATGCAAACACCAAAAATATCATATAAATAAATCCTAATAAGATTGTCCTTTTAATTAATAATATATCCTTTATAATTAAACTACTCATTCAAATTCCTCCCTGTAAAATATAACATGATATCTTCTAAATTAGGTTTTTCAGTAACAATATTTTGTTTAGAAAATTTATTGAAAATTTTTTCCTTTCTTATCAATCCTTCAAACCCAAATTTATTTTCTTTAATACTAATAAAATCTGTATCACTAATATTTTGAAGAGTTTTCTTATCACCTTTTATAATAGTATAATCATCTAAAATATCATCTTTAGTATCATTAAGAACTATTTCTCCCTTATTAAGTAATACTATACAGTCAGCTATTCTATCTAAATCTGAAGTTATATGAGTAGAAAAAAACACTCCTTTATTCTCATCCTGAATTATATAAGATAAGATATCTAGTAACTCACTTCTCACTATAGGATCAAGACCAGATGTTGGCTCATCCATAATAAATAATTCTGCTTGATGAGATAATGCAATTATTAATGAAAATTTCATCTTCATTCCTTTAGACAATTTTTTAATCTTCTTATTTGATGGTAAATTAAACTTTTCTAAGTATTTATTATAAATATCCTCTTCCCAATTCTCATATAATGGAGAAATTATTTTTTTCATTTCTGATATTGTTAATTCTCCATAAAAATGATTTTCATCATATACAAATCCAATTCTATTTTTGATATCAACTTCATTTTTCACATTATCTAAACCAAAAATTTTAATTTCTCCATTATCCTTTTTCAATAAATTCATTATCAACTTAATGGTCGTACTCTTACCAGCTCCATTTGGTCCTATAAATCCTGTTATAAATCCTTTTTCAACAGAAAAACTAATGTCTTTTAAAGAAAAATCTTTAAAATCTTTTCTTAAATTTTTTACCTCCAAAATTGTTCCCATATTATACCTCCTCATAAAAAAGTTTTAGCATTTCTTGTATTTCTTCTAATGTTAAATCAATACTTTTCCCAGCTATAACAGCTTCCTCTAATTTTTCTTCAATGAATTTAAGTTTAGTCTCCTTTACAAGTTCTTTATTCTTAGTAGAAACATAAGTTCCTTTACCTTGTACTGTGACAATATATCCCTCTTTTTCAAGTTCATCATAAGCTCTTTTGGTTGTTATTACACTAATTTGAAGTTCCTTAGCTAATACTCTTATAGAAGGAAGAATTTCTCCTTCAGTAAGTTCTCCATTTAATATTATTTGTTTAATTTGTCTAATAATCTGAGCATAAATAGGTTCCTGGGATGTATTAGAAATAATTATATTCACCCCTACAATCACCTCACCTTACATTTATAATTTATTCAACTGTTATCAACTGTATATATACATTATATACAGTTGATATAAAAAAATCAACAGATTATTAAAATAAATATTAAAACCTATCCTACTATTTTAGTAAGATAGGTTTATTTCTTCTCCCACGTTAATAAAATCTACTTAAAATAAAAATCGCTAAGATAAATCCTGCCGCAAAATAATTTAAATAACCTATATTATTTTTCTTAGATATTACTTTCTTGTGTCCCTAATAAAATCATCAATAATATTAAAAGTATCTGTTGTATACCTAGTATTCTGGCTGTTAACTCTCTGTTACTAATATTAACAAAATATACGAATCCAAAAATAATTATTAATAATCCAATAAATATTTTCCCAAATAAATATAATTTAGCTTTTTCATTTTTAAAATTCATTATATCCTCCTAATCACTTGAAAAATATCCTATTTACTTCTATATATTAATTTAATTCATTTTTATTACATCTTAATCAATCATTGAATTCAATCTCTATACAGATTCAGATATTTCATAACTGTAATTGGCTATTTTTTCTGAAATTTTTTATTGTCAAATATATTTTTATTCATTAAAGAAATTAAGATAGATATTAAATATCTAAAGCTTCCTACATTAATTCCAAGTAAATACAATCTTATAAAAAAAGAAAATGCCAGGCAAAAGTAAGTTTGACTGGCATTTAAGTTCTTCTTTAATCATGCTTTATTTTTATTCACTTTAGAATTATTGCTTTTCTGATTTACTGAACAGCAATCCATTCTTTCACTCCCAAAGCTATCTTTATTTATTTTTTCTAATTTTCTTAAAAAATTAGAAAACCACTTTTTCATTTATATTTCTTCTTGCTATTTCAATTCTCTATAAGATATGCACCTATATTTTAATATTAAAGTATGGGTACTTTCTTTTTTATTTTTCATTATATATCACTATTTTCTTTACAATATCACCAGTTAAATTTATTACATCTATATTTGCAAATCCTACTTTTTTAATATTTTCCTCAGTTCTTCTATTAATATTTGCACCATAAAAATTTACAATTAATGGATTAAATATATCCATTAATAAACCAAATACTTTTTTATCACTTCGTACATGCTCAATCATAATTATTTTCCCATTAGGTTTACATACTCGTCTTATTTCTTTTAAACCTTTTATTGGATCAGGAACAGAACAAAATACACAAGTAGTAAAGACGTAATCAAAAATATTATCTGGAAACTCCATACTTTGGACATCCATATGAATTAATTCCACTTTTTTATCCAACTGTTTTGCTTTCTCTATTGCCTTTAAAAGCATTTTTTCACTAAAATCGATAGCAGTTATATCAATATCATCTGGATAATAGGGTATATTTTTTCCTGTACCTACACCTACTCCAAGAACTTTTCCTCTTAATTCCTTAGTAACTTCTACTCGCCACTTCTTTAATGCCATGATTTCCATTGGCTGTTCTAAAAAATCATAAATTCTCGAAACCCTATTATATCTTTTTCGAATTTTTTCAGTTTGATTCATTATACCCTCTCCAAGTTAATTTATAATAAATCTTGCATCTCACTATTCCCTTAAATTTTTTTTCATTTGCTTATATTCTTCTTCTGAAATCTCTCCTTTTGAATATCTTTCATTTAATATATTAAGGGCTGTATCACTTTCATTCCTCATATTATTACTTCCATTATTATCTTTGACTAATTTAGTTACCACATAGGCAATTACTATTATTAAAATCAATGGTATAATCATTCCGAACCATCCCATCATTCCATATCCACCATAATGCATCAATTTTATCATTCCTTTCTATCTATTATTTTTGATATTATTGTAATAAAATATTACTCTTTAATTTATTATTTTTATTATAAAGAATAAATATGAAGAAAATTTGAAGATAGTAAATATTTTATAAAATAAAGCACATCGATAAAAAGTAATACTTTCTATTGATGTGCTTTATATTTCCTAATAATACAACCTTTTTTAAGATTGAATTTAAAACAAAATTCATAGTATTTTTTCAGATTTAATCTTATTTTTCCACCTTATTACAGAGTTCGCAACTTTATTACATGATTCGTGTATTTATTACATTTGGTCAACAACATATTTCCCAGGAAATACCCTTATTCTACAGTAACTGACTTAGCAAGGTTTCTTGGTTTATCTACATCTGCACCTCTTAAAGTTGCTACATGATATGCTAATATCTGCAATGGTACAACACTTAATATTGGTGATAAATCATCCACTACATCTGGTATATATATTACCCTATCTGATGACTTTGCTATTTCTGTATTCCCCATTTTTCCTAAAGATATTATTTTTGCTCCTCTTGCATGAACTTCTTTTATATTACTTACTGTCTTATCATATAATTTATCTTGAGTTGCTAGTGCTATAACAGGAGTGCCATCTTCTATTAATGCTATAGTTCCATGTTTAAGTTCTCCTGCTGCCATTGCTTCTGAATGAATATAAGACACTTCTTTAAGTTTTAATGAGCCTTCTCTAGCTACATCATAATCTATTCCTCTACCAATATAGAATATATGTTCACTTTCACATATTTCTTTAGCTAATTCTTTTATTGAATCATCCATTTTTAATATATCTTCTAATTTTTCTGGTATTAATCTAAGTTCTTCTATTAATTCATTATATTCTTCTTTTTGTATTGTTTCCTTTTTATTTGCCATATCTAAAGCTATTAGTGATAAAGATACTAATTGCGTTGTATATGCCTTTGTAGAAGCTACTGCTATTTCTGGTCCTGCCCAAGTATAGAATACATCATCAGCTTCTCTAGATATTGTACTTCCAACTACATTTGTTACTGCTAATGTTCTTGCTCCTTTTTCCTTTGCCATTCTTAATGCTGCTAATGTATCTGCTGTTTCTCCTGATTGACTTACTACTATCATCAATGATTTTTCATCAATAAATGGATCATTATATCTAAACTCTGACCCAATTTCTGCTATTACTGGTACATCAACATATTTCTGTATCAAACTCTTTCCTAATAATCCTGCATGATAAGCTGTACCACAAGCTATTATATATACTTGATTTATCTTCTCCAAATCTTCTTTTGTAAGACTTATATCATCTAATCTTATCTGATTTTCTTTATTCAATCTTGGAGATAATGTATCTTTTACTGCTTTAGGTTGCTCACATATCTCTTTAATCATGAAATGGTCATATCCGCCTTTTTCTGCTGCTTCTACATCCCAATTAACTGTATAAACTTCTTTTTCTACTGGAGTTCCATCACTTTTCATTAAGATAATATTATCTTCTTCTACAACTGCCATTTCTCCATCTTCCATTATAAATATATTTCTTGTATATTTTAGTACTGCTGGTATATCTGATGCTATGAAGTTTTCTCCTTCTCCAATACCAATGATCAAAGGACTATCTTTTCTTACTGCTATTAATTTATCAGGATTTTCTTTATTTATTACTCCTAATGCATACGCCCCTTCTAAATCTTTAACTACTTTACTTACTGCTTCAACTAAATCTCCTTCATAATACATGTCTACTAAATGTGCTACTACTTCTGTATCTGTTTCAGAAAGAAATTTATATCCCTTCATTATTAATTTTTCCTTTAATTCAATATAATTTTCTATTATCCCATTATGAACTACTGCAATATTTCCCGAACTATTAGCATGGGGATGACTATTAACATCTGATGGTTCTCCATGAGTTGCCCATCTTGTATGACCTATACCTACATTTCCTTTTGAAGGATTCTTATCTAAATTTTCTTTTAATACTGCTAATCTACCTTTATATTTTCTCACATCTAATTTATTGTCTTTTAATATCGCTATTCCTGCAGAGTCATATCCTCTATATTCTAGTTTAGATAATCCCTCTACTAATATATTTGATGCTTCTTGCTTTCCAATATATCCTACTATTCCACACATTTTACATTCCTCGCTTTCAATAATTAATCTTTACATGACAAATAGACTCACTAAATAGTGAGTTTATCTCCACTTAATAGGATTTGTACAAATAATTACTTATTTGTTTTGTCCTATATCTAAGGATGGTGGCTCACCCCGAGGTATCCGCCGATTAATTCGATAAACCTCGCCCTCGTCTGCACAGGTAGTGTCGTTCCTAGCCCATGCCCTGGCGCTTTCTTTGTTATTCAATTTTAATATATTCTCCTATAGACATCACTCCCTTCAATGTTTAAACAAAGGAGGATTAAAAATCCTCCTTATTATTGTAACCTATTTTCTATAAGTTTGGCTAGTTTTTCTGCTATTATTTTTATTTCTTTTTCATCTTTACCTTCTATCATTACTCTTACTAAAGGCTCTGTTCCTGATGGTCTTATTAAGATTCTTCCTTCTCCATGGAATCTTTCTTCCAAATTACTTATCTCTGCTTTAATAATCTCATCTTCTAGATAATTATTTTTCTTTGAATTATCTACTTTAGCATTTACTAATACTTGAGGCAATGATCTCATTATTCCAGCTAATTCGGATAAATTTTTATTATTTTCTTTCACTACTGTTGCTAATTGAAGAGCTGTTAATAGTCCATCACCCGTCGTATTATAATCTAAAAATATAATATGTCCTGACTGTTCTCCACCTAATTTATAATTCTTCTTAACCATTTCTTCTAATACATATCTATCTCCTACTTTTGTCTTAATAAGTTCGATATCTCTATCATTAAGACAAATATCAAGACCCATATTACTCATAACTGTTCCTACTACAGTATTATTTGTAAGTAAACCTTTGTTTTGAAGATTAACTCCACATATAGCCATTATATGATCTCCACTTACAATTTGACCCTTTTCATCTACAGCTATAAGTCTATCAGCATCTCCATCAAAAGAAAAGCCAATATCTGCACCTATTTCCTTTACTAATCTTTGAACTTCTTCAGGTTTAGTAGATCCACATTTTACATTTATATTTATACCATTAGGATTATTATGTATTACATGTACATCTGCTCCTAATTCTTTTAATAAAGCTGGTGCCGCTTCATAAACTGCTCCATTTCCACAATCTATTGCTATTTTCAATCCATCAAATCTTGTATTTATTGTAGTTTTTAAAAATTCAGTATAATCATTTAATGCATCTAATACTATAGTTTTTTTGCCTACTTTTTCTCCTATTGGATATTGAGATATATCTTTTTCATTTAAAATATAGTCCTCTATTTCATTTTCTATTTTATCAGTTAGCTTATATCCTTCTGAATTAAAAAACTTAATCCCATTGTACTCAACTGGATTATGAGAAGCTGATATCATAACACCTGCATCTGCATCATACTTTCTAGTTAAATGAGCTACCGCTGGCGTAGGAAGTACCCCTACTGATAACACATCAACTCCTACAGAGCACATGCCAGATACTAAAGCTGATTCAAGCATATCACCTGAAATTCTAGTATCCATACCTACTACTATTTTTGGCCTATTTTTACCTTTTGTTAATAAGTATCCTCCAATTCTTCCAAGCTTATATGCTAAGTCAACTGTTAAATCCTTATTCGCTATTCCTCTTACTCCATCAGTACCAAATAATTGTCTCATTCATTAAACCTCCCGAAACTTAGATACTTTACCATGATATCATAATTCAAAACTATACTCAACTATTCACTTAACCACCTTCATGGTAATTTTCACAAAATAATATACTCTATAGTTCTATTTATACTTCTAAGAAATAATTATTTTAATTATAGCATATTTATTTATTTTTTAATATTAGTAATATTTATAAGCTACTGTAAAGTAATCATTGGCAATTCTTTTTTCTTAAATTTAAATAATTCAATAATTATTAATTTTCTTTAACTTTTTTAATATTCCTTTATTATTTCTACTAACCCTATTTCTATCATGATTTTCTAAATATCCATCAATACTAAGATACAAAAAAGGAGATTCTTTCGAATCTCCCAACTAAAATTCTATATTTCTAAAGCCTCTACCCTTTACTTCTTTACTATCACTTATATTGATAAAGGCATCTTCATCTATTTCTTTAACTATTTCTTTTAATTTCCCTACTTGTGTGGATGTTACAGTGCAATATATTATCTTCTTATTATCACGGGTATAAGCTCCTTCTCCTTTTAAGAAAGTGGCTCCTCTACCTAATTTTGCAAATATTTCATCGGCTACTTTTTCAGGCTTATTTGATATTAACATTACTGATTGATTTGTATCTAATCCAGCTTGAACTTTATCTAATATCTTATAAGCTATATATAGCCCTATTAGCGTATACATTGCAGGTTTCATTCCAAATAATATTGAAGATAAGCCAATTATTACAATATTAACTCCCATTAAAGTCGCGCCAATATCTAAATTGAACTTTTTGTTTAGTATGGCTGCTATAATGTCTAGACCTCCTTGAGATGCCTTATTTCTGAACATTATACCCATACCTAATCCATTTAGTACTCCTCCAAAAATTGATTCCAATAATATATCGTTTATCTCTATAATACCACCTATGCTCTCAGTTATATTAAGCAATAAAGACATAGCAAACATTGATATAAAACTGTAAAAAACAAAATCTCTATTAACTATTTTAAAACCAACTACAAATATAGGAATATTAATTAAAAATACTAATAATCCTGTAGGTAGTCCTGTTAAATAGTGTGCCATTATTGCTATACCACTAGCTCCTCCACTTAATAATCGATTTGGTATGAAGAAACCATTAATAGCAATCGCACATAAAAGACCTCCTAAAATCACTGAAATCAATCTCATCGAGTGGGGCAAATCCTGTGAGTCAGATTTTGACTTACCTTTAAGATTTGCTTTTTTTGCAAGTAACACTTTTATGACCCCTTTTCTTATTCTAGGCGCTAACCTATTTTTCACCTTAATTATACATAGGTGATATACATAATTCAATCTAAATTTTCAATTATATTATTAAGAAAATGTAATTTTTTAGACTATTTTAAATATAGATATCCTCCATATATTATTATTCATTAAAGCATTATAATGATAAATATTTAATACCAATATGCAATATATAAATATCCCCTTTCATATTTTTAAAGTTACAATTCCATAACATTATTGACTATTGGTCATTTCTGTTTTATAATATGACCAATGGTCATAAATAGGAGGTGTTAAAAATATCTAAAATACAAAAAAATAAAATTCAAAAAGAAAATTCCCTTATGTCGTCTGCTTTTGAACTCTTCAGTACCAAAGGTATTAACGAAACATCTATTAGTAATATAGTTCATAAAGCCGGTGTAGCAAAAGGAACCTTTTATCTTTATTTTAAAGATAAATATGATATTTTGAACAAAATTATACTTAATAAAAGTAGTCATTTATTAATTGAGTCTATGAATGCTACTAAATCTAAAAATTTCGCTAGTTATGAAGAAGCTATTTTATATTTTATTAATTATATTATTGAATATTTCAATAAAAATAAACTCATGTTGAAATTGATTTATAAAAACTTATCCTGGGGAGTGATAAAAAGAGCATCCAATGAATATGAGGGAATTCATGAAATATATGATTTTTTTATGAATCTATATAAAGACTCTGATATAAGTGAACAGGATATAGAAAAAACATTATTCATTATTATTGATCTAGTAGGTTCAGTTTGCTATAGCTCAATAATTTTAAATGAACCGGATACTATTGATAAGATGAAACCAATATTATTTGATACTATTAAAAAAATAATTTAGGGGATGATTAGATGAATGTTTTTAGTAATCTTGTAGCTAAACATCGCAAATTAGTATTACTACTAGCTACATTATTATTACTACCTTCCTTATATGGAATGATTAAAACAAATATAAATTATGATATATTAGCTTATTTACCAGAAGATTTAGATTCTGTAAAAGGGCAAAATGTATTAAATGATACTTTTAAAAGTGCCTCCATGGGAATGTTAGTAATAGAAAATATGGAAGATAAAGATGTAATAGATGTAAAAGGAGAAATAGAAAAAGTAAAAGGAGTAGATTCAGTAACTTGGATAGATGATTTATTAGATATTAGCGTTCCTGAAGAAATACTTCCAGATGATATTAAAGACATATTCTATAGTGAGGATTCAACATTACTGATGATTAATTTTCAAGACAAATCATCATCTGATATAACTCAAGATGCTATAGAAGATATAAGAGGTATTGTAGACGATAAAAGCTTTTTAAGTGGTATGTCTGCTGTTATAAAAGACACAATAGATTTAGCTGATTCTCAAACTCCAATATATGTTGGCCTAGCTGTAGTATTAGCTATATTAATATTAATTTTAACTTTGGAATCAACTGTTGTACCTTTTATCATTCTAATTAGTATAGGCTATGCCATAGTGTACAATTTTGGAAGTAATATATTCTTAGGTGAAATATCATATATTACTAAATCATTAGCTGCTGTACTCCAACTAGGAGTCACATTAGATTATTCAATTTTTCTTCTTCATAGATTTCAAGAAGAATCAAAAAATACTGATGATAAAGAAACGGCTATGGCACATTCTATATCTAAGACTGCTTCTTCAGTAATAGGAAGTTCTTTAACAACCATTGCAGGCTTTTTATCAATAGCCTTTATGGAATTAACTATCGGAAAAGATATTGGTATAGTAATGGCTAAAGGTGTAATTTTAGGGGTTTTATCTGTATTGACTATACTTCCATCTTTAATACTTGTATTTGATAAACCTATTAATAGATTCAAACATAAAACCCTATTACCTGAATTTAATAAATTATCAGATCTAGTCACTAGAAAATATAAATTTTTTATTATAGTAGGTTTAATTTTATTTTTACCTACTCTATATGGACAATTAAATAATGACGTGTACTATAATTTAGATGAATCACTGCCAGATGACCTAGATTCAATAGTTTCTTTAGAAAAACTCAAAACTAATTTTAATATGACCACAACTCATATGGCAATAGTATCTGATAAAGTACCTGACTATGAAATATATAAAATGATTGACAAAATAAAAAATGTAAAAGGAATAGAAAATGTGCTAACATATCAAACTTTCATCGGACCAGGTATTCCTGAAAATTTTATTCCAGAAAAAGCTAAATCTAAATTTCAAAAAGATGGCTATAAACAATTAATCATAAATTCTAAATATAGAGCAGCAACTGATGAAGAAAATATTCAAATCAAAAAAGTAGACAAAATAATCAAAAACTATGATGAAAAGGCTATGTTGACTGGAGAAGGTGTCTTAACAAAAGATTTAATTGACATTGCGGATAGAGATTTTAAAAGAGTTAATTTAATTTCTTATTTCTCAGTATTTATTATAATAATGCTAATATTTATATCTTTTTCCATACCACTATTACTTATATTAGTAATAATGCTAGCAATATTTATCAATATGAGTGTACCATTCTATCTAAATCACTCTATACCTTTCATTGCTAGTATAGTTATTGGATCTATACAATTAGGGGCTACAGTTGATTATGCTATTTTGTTAACTACTAGGTTTAAAGAAGAACTAAAAAATAATACGGATAAATTTAAATCTATGCAAATAGCAGTAAGAGAATCATCAAAATCTATTATAACTAGTGGATTAACCTTTTTTGCTTCTACAATTGGTGTAGCAATAATATCAAATATGGAATTTATAAGTAGTTTATCCACTATGATTGCAAGAGGAGCATTGATAAGTACAGCAGTTATACTATTTATTTTACCAGGATTATTATTAGCTGCTGAATCAATAATTAATAAAACAACAAAAAATTGGGTTTCTAATACTAAAAGGAAAGGAAGTAATGTAAATGAAAAATAATAAAACTTTAAAAGTTTTTATTAGCATTTTAATTATATCATTTTTATTTACAAATTTTGCAACAGCTGCAAGTCCCGTTGTTAAAGATGAAACAGTTTATATAACTTTAGATCATGATGGTAAAGAATTGGAAAAAACTTCAAGCATATGGTTACATTCAGATAATGTCTTAAAAAATATAGAAGATAAATCTAGTCTAGACAATATCAAGAATATTAAAGGAAATGAAGAACCTGAAAAAAAAGGTGATAATCTTATATGGAATACAGATGATAAGGAAATATTTTATCAAGGTACAACAGAAAAATCATTACCTATAAGCTTTGATATTAATTATTTTCTAGATAGTAAAAAAGTTAATCCTGAAGATATTTTAGGAGAATCTGGAGATTTAAAAATTAAAATAAAAGTTACTAACAATGATAAAGTGGATGATTTATATGTACCTTATGTAGTTGCATCCATAGTTACTCTTCCTACTAATAAATTTACTAATATAAAAACTAATACTGGTAAAGTTTTATCAGAAGGAAATAATAATGTCGTATCTTTTGTATCTATACCTGGTTTAAAAGAAAGTTTAGATTTAGATAATGATATGATTGATCTTCCTAACTCTATAGAAATAAATGCTGAAGTTAAAGACTTTGAAATGAATTCTATATATTCAACAATTCTCACAAAATTGCCTGAAATAGAAGAAATGGATAAAGAAAATGATATAGATAGTTTATTAGACGGTATTGATAAAATTAAAGACTCTAGTGATAAATTAACTGATGCTAGCGAAAAACTATATCAAGGTCAAAACGATTTAAATGATGGATTAAATACTTTTATGAATGGTATAATGGATTTAAGTTCTGGCAGTAACACCTTAAAAGATGGATTGAATAAATTAGAAAATGGAATGGGTTCAGCAAAAGATGGAAGTGAAAAAATTAGTGAAGGAGCTAATAAGCTATCAGATAGTAGCAATGAATTGGGGAAAGGTATAGACGCTTTAGGTAAAGGTACATCTGAGTTTGGTAAAAAAGCTATGAAATTTTCTAGTTCAGCTCAAGAAATATCAAAAGGACTTAAAAATATACCTGAAAATACCAAAAAACTAAATTCGGGAATGGATTTAATAATAGAAAATACAGAAAAAATACATGATACTCAAACTCAACTTACTTCTGGTTTAAAACAAAGTACAAAGGCTTCCAAAGACTTAATATCTGCTAAAAAAGCAGAAAATGAAGGGGTTAAACAATTAAAATTAACTATAAATAAATTAAATGAAGTTATTAAATCTTTAGAAGGAACTCCAGGGCAGGAAGCTACTATTGAGGCTCTTACAACAATAATGAATACTCAACAAGCAACACTAGATCAATTAGAAGCCGGTGGTAATGATATTTTAACAGGACTTAATCAGTTAAACGCAGGCTTAAATAAATCAAAAAATGGCTCTAGTGAATTATCTACTGGTTTAAATACTATTAATGAAAAACAAGGTGATGTTAATGCAGGTATATCTCAATTAAAAGAAGGAACTAAATCATTAGGAACATATTCTGATAAACTTATTGAAGCAAGTAGACAGTTAAATAATGGTGCTAAATCAATATATGACAATAGTCAGTTATTACTAGAAGGATTCTATAAATTTGAAAAAGGAAGTAATGATTTGGCTATTTCAACAAATACCTTATCTACAGCATTAGGCACTTTAAAAGGTGGTACACAAGAGTTAGTTAATGGTAGTGAACAACTATCTAATGGTGGAAGTTTATTAGCTGTAAACAGTGGAAAATTAATATCTGGAAGTGAAAAATTAGTTAAAAATAGTAATAAATTTAAAGATAGTATGAATGAATTCAATGAAGAAGGAATAGATAAAATGTCCTCTGAAATAGAACCTCTAACTATAGACGCTGAAAAAATATTAGATAATAAAGATAAACTTGTTGAATTGTCAAAAGAAAATACTAGTTTTTCAGGTATAAATAAAGATATGGAAGGTGAACTTAAATTTATATTAAAAACTCCTGAACTAAGGCAAGAAGATAAATCAAATGATGAAAATGTTGAAACAAAAAATGAAGATGAATCAAAAGGATTTAAAGAATGGCTAAAAAACCTTTTTAAAAAGTAAATATATAATAGATTTTAAAAAGTATATATCCTTTTCAACTCACATTGTGAAATAAATAATGAAAATAATAAAAATAGTGTCAATCAATTAATTGATTGACACTATTTTTCTCTTAACCAGTTATCTCCTTTACAATATAAAGAACTAAATCCGAATAAATAGTCTATTATTCGGATTTAGTTTAAACTTATATTTAGATACATGAAAATGACATATACCTTTAAATATCTATATTATCTTACTGCTTCTGCTCCTTTTTCTAAAGCTTCTTTGTTTATTGCTACTAAATTAGCTTTTGACTCACCAAATACTTTCTTAAATGCTTCTATTATTGACTCAGTTTTTACTGCTTTTGTTAATTCCAAATATGCTCCTAACATCACCATATTAGCTACTTTCGAATTTCCTAATTCATCGGCTAATTCATTTGCGGGAATATAATGTATATTCAAATCATCCCTTTCAGATTTTATATCTATAAGAGAACTATTAATTAATAAATTTCCTTCTGGTAATACATCTGATTCAAATTTATCTAATGAAGGTCTATTCATAACTATTGCTACTGTAGCTTCTGTAACTATAGGCGACCCTATAGGTTCATCTGAAACCATAACATTACAATTTGCGGTACCTCCACGCATTTCTGGACCATAAGAAGGTAACCATGAAACATTCTTGTTCTCTATCATTCCAGCATAAGTTAAAAGCTGTCCCATAGACATAACTCCCTGTCCACCGAATCCTGCTATTATAACTCTTTCTTGCATATTATTTTACCCCCTCAGGTGTACATAAATTTCCTAACGGATAGTACGGAATCATATTATCTTCCAACCACTTAAGTGCCTCTACTGGTGTTAAGCCCCAGTTTGTAGGACAAGTTGACAACACTTCAACTATTCCAAAACCTTCTCCTTTTAATTGCATTTCAAAGGCTTTCTTTATAGCTTTTTTAGCTTTTCTTACTTCGGCTGCATTGTGAACAGAAACTCTCTCTACAAATTTTGCTCCATCAAGTGTAGCAAGCATTTCTGATACTCTTATTGGATTACCTGCATGGGATGCATCTCTACCATAAGGTGCTGTAGTAGCCTTTTGTCCTACTAATGTTGTAGGTGCCATTTGTCCACCAGTCATACCATATATAGCATTATTTACGAAAATCGTAGTTATTTTTTCTCCTCTTGCTGCTGCATGAACTATTTCTGCTGCTCCTATAGATGCAAGGTCTCCATCCCCTTGATAAGTAAATACTACTTTATCAGGATGAACTCTCTTTATTCCAGTAGCAACTGCTGGTGCTCTACCATGAGCTGCTTCTTGCATATCACAATTAAAATAATCATATGCAAATACAGAACATCCAACTGGTGCTACTCCTATAGATTCTCCTAAAACATCAAGCTCTTCTAATACTTCTGCAACTAATCTATGGATTATACCATGGGTACATCCTGGGCAGTAATGAAAAGGCTTATCTGTCAATCCTTTAGTTTTTTCAAATACCTTAGTCATTATTTTACACCCCCTGAAATCTTTTTAATTTCCTCTACAATAGCATCTGGAATTGGAACCATTCCTCCTGTTCTTCCATAAAAATGAACAGGTTTTCTTCCATTAATAGCTATCTTAACATCATCTATCATCTGACCAGTACTCATTTCTACTGTAAGTATTCCCTTAGTCCTATCAGTTATTTCCTCAAAAGCTTTATCAGGGAATGGCCATAAGGTAATAGGTCTAATAAGTCCAATTTTTATACCTTCTTCTTCACATTTAGCTATAGCATTTTTAACTACTCTTGAAGTTGTACCATAAGCAACTACTACAACATCAGCATCTTTTACATTGTAGTTTTCATATCTTGTTTCATTTTCTTTCATTTCAGCATATTTATTTTCAAGTCTTATTACGTGATCCTCTAATTCTTGTGGATCTATATATAAAGAATTAATTATATTAGGTTTTCTTTCTCCTTTTGTACCATCTGTCGACCATGTTTTAGGTGCAAT
This sequence comes from Anaeromonas gelatinilytica, assembly GCF_016820635.1. Classification (GTDB taxonomy): domain Bacteria; phylum Bacillota; class Clostridia; order Tissierellales; family SIT17; genus Anaeromonas; species Anaeromonas gelatinilytica. The sequence goes on from NZ_WSFU01000008.1 coordinate 37,968, forward strand.
TGGTCTTTTCTTAGGTTCTTTAAATTCTACAGGTTCCATCATTTGACCAATCATACCATCTCCAATTACCATAACTGGATTTCTATATTGTTCAGCAACATCAAAAGCTTCCATAAGCAAGTCTACTGTTTCTTGAATAGTAGCAGGTGCATATACTAAATGTCTATAATCTCCATTTCCTCCACCTCTAGTTGCTTGATAATAATCAGATTGAGCAGGTTGTATTCCCCCTAATCCTGGACCACCTCTAACTATGTTAACAATAACACATGGAAGCTCAGCTCCAGCAATATAAGATATACCTTCTTGCTTTAATGCAATACCAGGACTTGAAGATGATGTCATAACTCTTGCTCCAGCTCCAGCTGCTCCATATACCATATTTATCGCAGCAACCTCACTTTCAGCTTGCAAAAATACTCCCCCTATATTAGGAAGCTCTCTTGCCATATACTCTGGTAATTCATTTTGTGGTGTTATTGGGTAACCAAAGAAGTATTTACATCCTGCTTTAATAGCAGCTGCTCCTATGGCTTCATTTCCTTTCATCAATACTTTAGCCATTTAATTCCCCTCCTATTATTTCTCTATTATTCTTTCAACTTCAATTACAGTATCAGGACAGATTGTAGCACAATTTGCACATCCAATACATTTGTCCATATCTGATACAGTAGCTGGATGATATCCTTTTACATTAATCTTTTCTCTGTTCATAACTACAATATCTACAGGACAAACAGTTGTACATAACTCACAACCTTTACATCTATCCTCATTAAAAGTAACAGCACCTTTTGACTTTGCCATTCATAACCCTCCCTCTTATAATTAATTCTTTATATTAAGCTTTAATCAAAGCCTATTAACTCATCCAATCTTCCCTCATATACATTTTAATGGGGAAGATTTCACCTTCTATATCTTTAGGCAATTCTTTTGCAACATTCTCTATACAAGATACATATCTAATAGGAACATTTAATTCCTCTGATACTTCTTTGCAAAGTTCTTGACCTCTTAATACATCCTCTATTGTGGTACTTCTTAATAAATGGGTATTATTTATTAACCCAGTAACTTTAGCCCTAGATTGAACCTCTATATTTTTCAAATAGGCAATAGTCTTCTCCTTCGTTTGAGTTTCAAATCTATTAGCATTTATCACGAATAACATATCATATTTTCCTTTTTGGAAATATTCATGATATCTTCCTAAGGATCTAGCTCCTATTGGATCTCCTCCTACATCTAAAACTGCCTCAAAAGTTTCATCTTGTAATGGAGTCAATACTTCTCCTGAAATAGCAGGCAAATCAGAGCTTGCCCCTTTTATTGAACTACCTATTACTCTAATACCTAGATCACTTAAGAATCCTTCTTTTTCTCTACTTCTAAAATAAGGATTTACTACATCTAAATCCACTATTGCTACCTTTTTATTAACCCCAGCTAACTTAACTGCATAATTTACTGCAAATTCAGTCTTCCCACTTCCATAATGTCCAGTTATTACCCTTATTCTATTGTCTTTTAACATAAAACCACCCTTAAGTGTTTATTTGTATTTTTTTGCTTTTTCTTCTCCTCTTAATACTCTAAGTCCACCTTGAGCTAGGGCAATCATCTCATCTTCTCCTGGATATATAAACATTTTTCCAATAAATTCTACATTCTCTTTTATCCAAGATATAAACTCTTTGTCATATGCTATGCCACCTGTTATAATGATTCCATCAACTTCTCCTTTTAATACTGCAGCACAAGCACCTATTTCTTTAGATATTTGATAAGCCATAGCTTTATATACTAATTCAGATTTTTCATTTCCTTCTTCAATCATTTTTGAAACTTCTCTAGCATCATTAGTTCCTAGATATGCAACTAATCCACCTTTTCCTTTTATCATTTTCTTTATATCTTTTAATTCATATTTTCCTGAATAACAAAGTTTAGCTAAGTCTCCAGCTGGAACTCCTCCAGATCTTTCAGGAGAAAAAGGTCCATCTCCATCTAATGCATTATTTACATCTATAACTCTTCCATTTCTATGAGCACCTACAGATACTCCACCACCAAGATGTGCAACTATAAAGTTTAATTCTTCATATTTTTTTCCTAGTTCATCTGCTGCCCTTCTTGCTACAGCCTTTTGATTCAATGCATGAAATATACTTATTCTTTCTAATTCAGGCATTCCTGATACTCTTGCCACATCATCTAACTCATCTACAACAACAGGATCAACTATAAAAGATGGAATATTTAATTGAGAGGCTATTTCTTCGGCAATTATTCCTCCAATATTTGATGCATGTTCTCCTAATACTCCTGTCTTTAAATCTTCTAACATTTTTTCATTAACTTCATATGTTCCACCAGGTATAGGCTTCAAAAGACCTCCTCTACCTATTATTGCTTGAAATTTTCTGATATTTATACCTTTCTCATTTAGGGTTTCAAGAATTATATTCTTTCTAAACTCATATTGATCATAAATCTTATCAAAATTTTTTAATTCACCTGAAGAATGTCTTAATGTTTCTTCTAATACTACCTTCTCGTTATCATAAACCGCAATTTTTGTCGAAGTAGATCCTGGATTTATTACTAATAATCTATAAGAATTGGTCATTTTTGTTGTTCCTCCTTATTTTTTGATGCCATTAATGCTCCTAGAGCTATAGAATTTAATTTTGCAGATTCACTATCTGCCCTTGATGTTAATACTACAGGTGCCTTTGCACCAACTATTACTCCAGCATTTTCAGCTCCAGCTAAAAATACTAAAGCTTTATATAAAATATTTCCTGCTTCTATATCAGGCATTAATAATATGTCTGCATCTCCAGCTACAGGATGATTTATTCCTTTATGCTTTGCTGCTTCCATTGATATCGCATTATCTAAAGCAAATGGCCCCTTAACAACACAATTTTTTATTTCTCCATTTTCATTCATTTCAGTAAGTTTAGATGCATCTACTGTATCTGGCATCTTAAGATTAACTTTCTCTTTTGCACATATAACTGCAACTTTAGGTTCTTCTATACCCAAGGATTGAGCTACAAAATTAGCATTTTCTAGTATTTCTTTTTTAGCTTCTAATGATGGTGCAATATTCATAGCCGCATCAGTTACAAATAATACCTTTTCATAAGTAAGTATATCAAAAACTGCAACATGACTCAATATTTTACCTGTTTTAAGTCCTACATCATCATTTAACACGACCTTAAGAATTATTGATGTATCAACTAATCCTTTCATAATCATATGAGCCTTTCCTGTACTTACTAATTCAACAGCCTTTAAAGATGCCTCTTTTACATCTTTAATATCTACTATTCCAAACTTATCTATATCAAGTCCGATACTTTTTCCAATTTCTATTATCTTTTCCTTATCGCCTACCAATATGGCATCTGCTATTTCTCTTTCTTTAGCTTCTTTAACAGCTAGCAAAACTTCTTTATCTTGAGCTACTGCAACAGATAGAATTTTTGATCCTTTTTCCCTCGCTAAATTTAGCACATCATCAAAATTTCTAATCATTTAAATCCACCTTTTCATCATAAAGTTTTACTTCTTCTCTTCCTTCTAATACTCTTAATGCCCCTTCATTTAACGCCTCCAATTCATCCTCTCCTGGATAAATTCTTATGGGCCCTATGAATTGAACCATATCCTCAATATAAAATGTAAGCATATTAGAATAAGCTAGTCCTCCAGTGAGGATAATATAATCCACTTTTCCCCTTAATGTTGATGCCATTTTACCTATCTCTTTTCCTATTTGATAAGCCATAGCATTAAATATCAATTTAGCTTCTTCATCTCCTGAATTAATTCTTTCTACTACTTCCTTAGCATTATTTGTTCCCAAATAACCAACTAATCCAGCTTTTCCTCTTAATTTCTTTTTTATTTCTCCAAGAGTATATTTATCAGAAAAACAGAGTTTAGCTAATTGTCCTACCGGTACTTCTCCAGCTCTTTCTGGAGAAAATGGTCCCATTTCATTTGCATTGTTTACATCTATTATTTTACCTTTTTCAATGGCAGCTACAGATATTCCTCCACCTAAATGAGCAATTACTAAATTAAGTGAGTCATATTTCCTATTGATTTCATCAGCTAATCTATAAGCTACTGCTCTAATATTTAAGGCATGTAGTAAGGATTTTCTAGGAATTTCAGGTATTCCAGAAATTCTAGCTATATCATGAAATTCATCTACGGCCACAGGATCTACTATAAAAGAAGGTATATTAACTCTATCTCCCAACCCTCTTGCTATCAATCCTCCAAGATTCGATGCATGTTCTCCTTGTATACCTACCTTTAAATCCTCAATCATTTGTTCACTTATCTTATAAGTTCCTGCTGGCATTGGCCTTAACATACCTCCGCGACCCACTACTGCCCTAAGTTGTTCTAGATCAATATTATCTTCTGATAATACTTCTAATATCAAATCCATCCTATACTCATATTGATCCGTAATTTTTTCGAATTTCTCTAATTGTGTTGAATCATGTTCTAACTTCTTTTCTAAAACCTTTTCCTTATCTTTAAAAATAGCAATTTTAGTAGAAGTAGAACCAGGGTTTATGGTTAAAATAAATTCTTTATTCATTCCTTCACTCCCGTTATTTTTTCTATTATATTAATAGTGCAAAATACATGCCAAATTAAAAACTCTTATTTGTTAGTCTTATTAAAATAATTATATTAATTGTATAATGATTAAAACATAAATAATACTCACTATTTGTCATATCAATCTAATAAAAAAATATGAAGTATTATAATTCTTCATATTTATGTTCTGCAATTTGTTGCATGCATATTTTTTCAGTAATATAAACCCAACTGCAATTTGTTGCACGTTATTCTATTTTATATTTATCTATTTTATAATATAAACTTCTTACAGAAATACCTAATACCTTAGCTGTATCAGTTCTATTACCATTATATTTTTTTAAAATTTTAACTATGTGATTCTTCTCTGCCAACTCTACAACATCACTTAAACCTTCTATTTTTTCTTCATCTGATGATTTATATTCTATTTTTTCCAGTATATCTATATAATTTTCTATAATCTTAGGAAGATGTTTCTTTTCAATTTTCGTTTTATTTAATTTCATATTAATTATTGCTCTACCTATAATATTTTCTAATTCTCTAATATTTCCCGGCCAATCATGTTCTTTAAGCAATTCTAATGCTTCTTCTGAAATATCAGTTATTGCTCTTCCATATTCTTGATTAAGTTTTCTAATAGAATTAAATACTAATGCTGGTAAATCATCCTTTCTATATCTCAAAGGAGGTATTTCTATAGGAATTACATTCAATCTATAATATAAATCCTTTCTAAATCTACCTTCTTTTACTGCATTTTCTAAATTCATATTAGTAGCACCTATTATCCTCACATTAACACTTATAGACTTAGAACCACCTACTCTTACAACTTCTTTTTCTTGTAGTACCCTTAATAATTTTACTTGGGTACTTAAACTTATTTCTCCTATTTCATCCAAGAAAATCGTTCCTCTGGAGGCCTGTTCAAAAAGTCCCTTTTTCCCACCTTTTTTAGCTCCAGTAAAAGCTCCTTCTTCATAGCCAAATAATTCACTTTCTAATAAGCTTTCACTCAAGGCAGTACAATTAACTCGAATAAACTGATTAAATTTTCTATTACTCGCATTATGAATTGCGTGAGCAAAAAGTTCTTTACCAGTTCCACTTTCTCCCCTCAAAAGGACTGTTGCTGGAATTCTAGCAGCTTTTTTAGCCTTTTCTATAGCTTCCTTTATTTTAATATTTTCTCCTACAATATCTTCAAATGTATATTTAGCTTCTAACTTTCTTATTATTTCCTTCGCTAAATCAAGCTCATCTGTAAGCTTCATTAAATCAGATACATCATGAAGAATACCTACACTGCCTCTTAATTCTCCATCAACTATCATCGGAGCAGCTGTAGCTATTACTTCCTTTTTATTGGGTCCTACTTTCATCCTTGCATTCTTTACAGGTTTCTTATTTTTTAATACCTTTAAATGTATACTCTCACCTTCAGCTATATCCGCTGTTGCAATTTTTCCTATAACATCTTTTTTACTCAATCCTGTAAGTTTAGTATAAGCAGGATTAATCATTAAATTTATTCCATCCTGATCTACCACTGATATTGCATCCTGAGTTGAATTAAAAACTGCTTCCAACATACTCTGAATTTCTTTTAAATTAGTAACTTGAGAAAATAGTTCTTTAACTTCCGTGATATCTCTGAAAACAGCTACAGCTCCTATTATTTCGTCATTTTCATTTTTTACAGGCATTCTATTTGTGATTATCTTTATGTTTCCTAAATCTTGTTGCCTGTTTAATTCATAATCTCCTGTTCTTAATATATACATTAATCTAGTATTCAAAATTACTTTCTCTACTTCTTTCTTTAAAGCATATTCCTTATTTATACCAGTTAATTTCTCTGCAGCTCTATTAAACAATGTAATTATACCATCTTTATTTACTGCTATCATTGCATCATGGGTTGAATTTAATATTATCTCTAAATCTTTCCTCAATTTATACCACTCCTAGAATGATATTTAATTCTATGTCGAGTCAGTCTCTTCTTCGGGTTCCTCTTCATTTTCTTCAATAGTGTTTTCTTCTATTATTATATCTAATGTATCAGGATTAATTTCCTCGATTTCTATATCATCTGGAAATTCTACTTCAATGCCTACAGCATGATTTCCTACAGATAAATCTTTTAAATCCATATATACTTTTAAATCCTCTTTTTCTATATCTTTAATTTGATTTTTTTGTCCTATTATAGTTATTTTTATTTTATCTTTCCCATTTTCTGATTCATTTAATTTAAATTCATAATCTTCATTAATATTTCTTCCTTCTATTTCTTCCTTATCAAATTCAAATGTTTTTCTTTCTTCTTTAGAAATATTAACAGTAACTTTCGGTTTAACATCACTGGCTAAATATACTCCTTCTGGCAATTCTAGTTCAACTTCATTTTCTACACTATTATTTTCTTGGCTAATATTGATTGGTTTTGTTTTAACTACATCAATATCTTTAACCACATCTTCTGAACCTTTTATAGTTATTTTCTTAGGACTCACTTCAATATCTTCTAATTGATAATTATCCGATGGAGCCCCTTCAATAACAGGTTCAATTTCTACATCCTTAAGTTTTAAAATAGACACTTCTACATTTACTGTATTAGGTTCTTTCTCTAACCTAGTTATTTCTTCATTGTCTGAATTTAATAATTTCATCGGAACTGAAGTACTTATATCTTTTTCTATTTCATCTATATTGACTGTAGCCATAACTTTATTCACTTTATTAACTATACTCCTTGGTCCTCTAACCAATACTTCATCAGGAGATATATTAATCTCTCCATCTGCATATCCTTCCTTAGGTTCTCCAGATAAATTTACAGATATAGGCATTTGCTTTTCTATCAATTTGTCAATATTGACTTCTATAGTTTTAGGATAATAATTTACTATTTCCCCATTTGATGTCCCAGTAATTTCGATTGGAACTTTATTTACTCCTTCTCTATAACCTCTTAAATCTATTCGGGCTGTTATATCATCTCTACCTATTCCTAATATATTATTTCTTCTTCCTTTAACTTCTACCGTTATTGATTTTTCTCCTAATTCCATAAGCATGAGATTATCTCGTTCCAAACTAGACTCATTCAATATCTCAACATCTACATTTGATATTGTTTTTACTATTTCAGGATTAACTTCACTCATAACATAAGCCCACATTATAAATGCAAAAAATACAGCTACTATCTTCATTGTAAAATTTCTATCTGTCAGATCAATCTTTTTCATTCTTATTCCTCCATTTAAATAGAAGTCCTTGTTTCTTTTTAATGTTACGACTATATACATTTTGAAGAATTTGTCTTAGAGTTTTTACATCCACATACCTAGAAAGCTTACCTTTATCTGCAATCGAGATAGCTCCGGTTTCTTCTGATACAACTATAGCCAGTGCATCCGATCTTTCAGATATACCCAAAGCTGCTCTATGTCTTGTTCCTAATTCTTTATTTATATTCATATTTTCACTTAAAGGCAATACACATCCTGCTGCTCTTATTTTATCATCTTTTATTATCACTGCTCCATCATGTAAAGGAGTATTTGGTATAAATATATTAATAAGTAATCCACTAGATACAGTACCATTTATATCATTTCCTGTATCAACTATCTCTCCTAAACCTGTTTCTCTCTCAAACACAATAAGTGCACCTATCTTTTGTCTTGAAAGAGAAGCCGATGCTTCCACTATCTCTTCAATGACATCAGTAATATCTTCTTCTCTTATTTCTATAAAAGATTTAGTAAAAAACCTACTCCTACCAATATATTCTAGACCTCTTCTAAGCTCGGGCTGAAATACTATCAATAATGCAATAACCCCTACTGTCATTGTGTTTTGTAAAATCCAGTGAGTAGTAAATAATCTTAACCATTCACTTGCTTTAGTAGCTACTAATAAAACAATAATTCCTTTAATAAGTTGCTCTGCTCTAGTTTCTCTGACTAAAGTATAAATCTTATAAAAAGCAAAAGCTACTATAATCATATCTATTATATCTCTTATTGTTATATTTAAAAATAGTCCTTTAAAATATTCCAAATCCAACACCTCTGTATTATAAATTATATTATATATATTTCTATTTTTATTTAATTAATCCTCTAGAAAAATTATATAATATTATTGACTTTTTTAAAACATAAATAATAATTAAATATACAAAAATTGAGATACCTATTAGATACCTCAATTTTTACACTATTCTACTATTTCTATTTCTTCCATTAATTCCATAGTATTACTATAAGAATTTTTTAATTTATCTTTCACAGTTTCTGATAATTCATTACTATCTACATAATCCGAAACTGGTAGTATTTTAAACTTGTCTTTTCCATTATTAGAATATTTATATACCCAAGTAGGAATATAGTTTATTCCATCAATAACAACTTCATCAGTATTTAAATTTTTCTTAAAATCAATATTCACTATTACTCCATCCTCGGTATAAATATTGTTTTGTGTTGAAGGTAATGTTTCCCTTCTTTGATTTGATATGAAATTTCCCATGGAATAAATAATAAATTTATCTTCTCCGTTCTTCTTTATAATTTCAGATCTTTGAATCACATGAGGATGACTACCTAATATAATATCAGCACCCCATTCAAACATTTTATCTGCTAATTCCAATTGCCTTTCATTAGGTTCTCTATTATACTCATTCCCCCAATGCATAGATACTATTACCTTATCAGATACATTTTTAGCTTGCGTTATATCCTCTTTAATTTTTTCCTCATCTATTAAATTTATCATATATGATAGTTCTTCTTCACTTAACCTTACATCATTGCCATTTAATCCATAAGTATATGCTAGAAATGATAATACTATTCCATTTTCTTCTCTAAGCAAAAATCTTGAACCTTCTTCCTTACTAGTACCTATATATTCTAGCCCTTTACTTTTTATATTGTCTATAGTATTTATTATCCCTTTCTTACCTGTATCTAATGAATGATTATTAGCAGTAGATAATACATCATATCCAGCATATTTCATGGTTTTCATGGTAGACATAGGGCTATTAAACGATGGATAACTACTTACATCATATTCATCCCCTGCTGTAGTAGTCTCAAAATTTCCTATAGCTATATCTGACTGCTCTAAATATTTTTTTACAGGTTCAAAAACTTCATCAAAATTATATTCACCAGTGTTCGAATCATAAGCAGCTTTAAGTTGACTATTATGGAACATAATATCCCCTGTAGCTGATAATGAAAGATACGAATATTCCGGTTTTTCTTCTTCAACTAAATCTTTTTCATCCCCATCGATATCTTCTACAATATCTCCCTTATCTAATCTATTTTCTAAATAGGAATATCCCAAAAATACTCCCACTATTACAATACCCATTATTATAATAAGTACAATTAATTTTTTCAAAACAAAACCTCACTTTATTATTTTTATTATATTATGTCATATATATTAAACAAAGAAAAGAATATTATACAAAAGAAGATAGAGTCTAGACTCTATTTTCTTTTGTATCTATTATAAACATCGTTATATCATCTTCTATTTCAGAGTTTCCTCTAAATCTATTTATATCATTAGTTACATTATTTAATATTTCTCTTGATATTAAATGATTTTTTTTCTTAACTAGGCTTATTAATCTTTCAGAACCATACAAAATATTTTCTTCATTTTGAACCTCTATAACTCCATCAGTATAAAATAAAATTCTATCTCCATCATCTAATTTAATTATCTCATTTCTAAATTCCGGTTGATAAATATCTCCTAATTTACAAATAGGAAATCCATCTATTAATTCAAGAATATTAATATCACCATTTTCTTTAATATGAATAGGACTACAATTATGCCCTGCTGAAGAATAAATGAATTCATTGGTATCTAAATTTAACAATCCATATAACATTACTACATGAGTTTCATCTGGAAAATCAGAATCATTAAACACCTCATAAAAGTTCTTTAATACATTAGCTGGATTTAAATAAAACTCTTTATCTTCTTCATCATCAAAAGGTGTTAATACTCTATCCGAAAATATCGTTAGCATTGCTGAAGATACTCCATGTCCTGATACATCTATAAGAAACATTCCTATATGACTATCATCAATTTTGAAGTATTTATAAAAATCTCCACTTAATTTACCACAAGGAATATAATCTGACTGAAATTCTATACCTAAATATTTTTCTGTTTTTTTAGGAATCAATGCCATCTGAATTTGTTTAGCTGACTCCAATTCATTTATCATCTGACTATTCATATCTTTTAGTTTATAATTAGCTATTGTCATTTCATCTGTTTTTTCTTTTACAACATCTTCCAACTTGTCCACATATTCTTTAAGCTCTTCTTTCATTTTAGATACCTTCATATATGGAACTTTTATGTTCTCTATGAATAATACCTTGAATATAATGAAATAAGACATAACCTTAAAAACATGACCTAAAAAATTTATTCCATCATGAACATCATTATATAAAGTAAATATACTCTCAGAAAATATACTTAACATTAAAGCTGAAAACATGGAAACTTTCAAATTATTAGAAACAAATTTATTATCTTTAAACATAAGTGCTATAATAGATAAAATAAATAATGATATAATCAAATACTCCAATCCTATTTTAGTTGAAGTGAGACCTAAACCTTCAATAAATAAATCCGGTACAATAGCAGTATCATATGCTATGACAAAAACAAGTATTATTGTCACTACTGCACTTACAACAGTAAAAATTTTTTTGTTTATTTTAGTTTTAGTATCTTCAGAAATTAAATTAGCAACCAATATTCCTAATGCCAATAAAAGCCTAGAAAATATCCAATAAGCTGTCGGTTTTTGAACTGTATTTGGTGTTATAAAATCTGGCATACCATTATAAGATAATAAATGAAATATATCCAATAAACCAACTATAAAAAAAGTATTAGCATATATAATATTCTTTAATTTATCATTAAAATCATATATATTATATAAAGCTAAAAAGATAGAAAGAGCTACTAATACACTAAGTATCTCCAATAATGTATGAAATACAAGAAATAATTCTTCATTTAATACTAGATCAAAAATATCTGTATATATTATTACTACCATGCTTAATATTCCTAGTACTATAGTATTTAATAGAGGTATATAATCCTTATCAAATTCAAAGCTTAATTCTTTCTTCCTAATCATGATCCACCTCCATTTTAAAACACCATAAAATTAATGTATCAAAATTTGTATAATTATGTATCATTATACCAAAAAAGGATACAAAATAATAGCTTTTTAAAACTAATAAATCTTATTTATTTTAAATTATCGACATTTTTAATACTTAAATCTATCATAATTTTAACCTTCAATAAATCTCTTTATATAATTAATTATTTAATCACAATTACCATAACAAATATTGAATCTTATTCTTCTATTCTCTATTTTTTAATAATTATTAAATCTCTATATTTCATAATTAGACCTTTAATGGTATAATTATCTTATAATCTACACATTTTTCCAACATAATATATGTTCTATCAACATTATATCATCAATTATATAGCAACTGGACTAAGGGGGAGAATTAAAATGAAAAATAATATTTTAATAGCGTCTAAATTTGCTAAGGATTTAACCCAGATATCTTCTATAATTAATTCTACAATGGAAGATATTTTTATTTTTAAAGCTTGTGACGGTATCGAGACCCTAGAAACAATTTATTCTAACAATATTGATTTGATTATTGTTGATTTAAATTTACCTAAGAAAGACGGATTAAAAGTTATAGAAACAATAAAATATAGTTCTATCTATAAAGATATACCAGTTATCATATATACTTCAAATACTAACAAAGAGATTATTAATAAAACATTAGACTTAGACGTAATGGGTTGCTATTTTAAACCATTAAGTTCAGAAGATATAAACTATTTTTTACCTATAAAAATTAAAACTGCTTTGAAATTCTATAGTCACAGAAAATATCTTTTAAAAGTAATTGAATCAAATAAAGAGGATTTAAAATTAGCAAAAATACTACAAAATTCTTTAATGTTCAATTATAAAAATGATATTAATGTTGAAATGATTGGAAAATACTTGCCTTCCGATGGATTAGGAGGAGATTGCTATGACTCTATCATTATTAATGACAAAACATGGTTTATGATTGCTGATGTAATGGGACATGGAGTAACTTCTGCCATGGTATCTTTTATGGTTAAGGCGTTATTCAACCAATTAGTAACTTATGATTTATCTCCAAAAGAATTATTAAAAGCAATGAATACTACGTATTGCAATATGATAGGTGTTGACCATAATATTATATTTTCTATATTTATTGGAACTATTTCTAATAATGAATTTACATTTTCTTCTGCAGGACATCCTTATCCAATAGTATACAATAATGAGAAAAGTAAAATTTCTTTTCTAGAAAATACTAATATGCTGATGGGCATAACACCAGAAACAACTTTCGATGAGTGTAAACAAAATATTAATTCAAAAGATTTAGTATTTCTATATACAGATGGACTTTATGAAAGAAATAACTCTACCCAAGGTTTAGATACATTAATAAACTATGCTAAAGTTCATCAAAATCTATTATCTGAAAATCCAGAACTATTCTTAAATGATATATTAAATGAATTTACTATAAACAACTCTATAGATGATGATATAGCTTTATTAATGATAAAAAAGAAGTAAAGGAAAAATTCCCTTTACTTCTTTTCGTATACTAAATTATTTTGTAAAAGCTGTAAACTTATTTCTTCTTGCACCACAAATTGGACAAACATCTGGTGCACCATCGATAGCAGTATATCCACATACATCACATATGTATATATCCTCTACATTATAATCTTCTCCCTTATCTACTGCTTTTTTAGCTTCAAGATATAATTTTTCATGTATTTTTTCTGCTTCAATAGCATAATGCATAGATTGTATAGCAGACTTTTCGCCTTGCATCTTAGCAACTTCTAAATATGCTGGATACATTTGATGTATTTCAAAGTGTTCTCCATCTGCAGCCCATTGAAGATGAGATGAAGTATTATCCACACCAAACCCTGCGTTTGATGCCACTAAAAATTCTCCTTCTTCATTTCCTAATGCATTAAAATGATTTGATGCATGTACTTCCTCTGCATAAGCTATTGCAGTAAATAATCTAGCTACATTTGGAAATCCCTCTTTTTCTGCCTTATCCGACCATACTTTATATCTCATATGAGCCTGTGATTCTCCTCCAAATGCTGATCTAAGATTTGCAGCTGTCATATCATTCATATTTAACATCCTCCTTGTAATTTATATATAATATCTTGCCAATAAATAATATACCCAATAAATTCTAAATAAAACAATTTATTGGGTATATATTTTTATTATTTAATGTCTTAACTCCATATTATATAAACAAATTAACATTTGATTCTTCTGCTGCTCCTAGATAATTTGCAACTCCACTAATCTCTACTCCATCGATTAACTCTTCTTTTGTAATTCCCATTACATCCATACTCATAGCACAAGCTACTATTCTTACTCCATTTTCTTGGGCTTTCTTCATTAATTCTTCTAATGAATCTATATTTTTATCATTCATCACTTTTCTTATCATTTTAGAACCCATACCTGCCATATTCATCCTAGATAATCCTAATTTTTTACTACCCCTAGGCATCATTTTGCTAAACATTTTATCCATAAATCCCTTATTTACATTTACTTTTTCAGGTTTTCTTAAAACATTTAATCCCCAAAAAGTAAAGAACATAGTAACCTTTCTTCCCATTGCTGCTGCTCCATTTGCTATTATAAATGAAGCTATGGCTTTGTCTAAATCTCCACTAAAAACTACCATGCTTTTATCATTTCTTTGTGATGCAGTTAGAACAGATTGTGTTTTAGTAACTTGTTTTCCTAATCCTTTTTTAATTATAGCAGCAAAGGATCTATCTCTTTTTTCTGTCTTAATAAGAATATTTCCCGTAGTTTTACACCATGTCTTAATATCTGACATAAATCCTGGATCTGTAGCTTCTACTTCTAATATATCTCCATTTTTCAATTCCTTCATTTTATTAAAAACTTGCATTATTGGTCCAGGACATTGTAATCCACAGGCATTAAGTTTCACCGTTTCACCCATTTCATCATTATTAATCTCTTCCACATGCTCAGGATTTCCTGCCTCATCATATTCAATCCCTGAATCACATATTTGTCCTCTACATTTATCTCCATCATCTTGACAGAACATGCAACTATAAGTCGTATATCCACCACTTAAATTCTTAACATTCTTAAAACCTTTTTGTTTTAATATTCTAGTAGCAATATACCCTCTAACACCAATAGCACAATATAATACTATAAGTTTATTTTTATCTAACTCATCATATCTATTTCTTAATTCATCTACACTTATATTTATAGATCCTTCAATATATCCCAATTCTCTTTCTATTTCTTCTCTTACATCTAAAATGATAGTATTATTTGTGTCTAAATCTTCTAATTCATTCCAATGAATAATATCCATATCCCCTTTAAGAATATTCTCAGCAGTAAATCCTGCCATGTTTACCGGATCCTTAGCTGATGAATAAGGTGGTGCATAAGCTAATTCAAGCTCCTTTAAATCATAAATAGTACTATTAAATCTAATGGCAGTAGCTATTACATCTACCCGTTTATCAACTCCATCATATCCTACAATTTGAGCCCCTAATACTTTACCTTCTTTATCAAATATAAGTTTTATAGTCATAGGTATTGCTCCGGGATAATATCCAGCATTTGATTTTGAATGAATTATTGAAGTAAAGTAATCATCTTTATCTTTTTTACCATTTCTCTTCAATGTTTTTTCATTAATACCTGTATTACCTACTGTTAAATCAAACACTTTTGCAATTGATGTTCCTTGAGTTCCATTGTATCCTTCTTCTCTACCAACTATATTATTAGCAACTATTCTTCCTTGCTTATTTGCAGGTCCAGCTAAGGGAACCATTGTTTTATCCTTAGTATTAAAATCAATGACTTCTATAGCATCCCCTAATGCATAAATACTTTTATCAGAAGTCCTTAAATATTTATCAACTACTATTCCTCCCCTTTGATTCATCTCAAGATCAGATTCTTTAGCTAAAGAAGAATTTGGTCTAACTCCTATTGAAAGAAGAACAATATCTGATACTATTTCTTTTCCACTTTGTAATACGACAGTAGTACTTCCATTACTATTATTTTTAAACTCTTTAACTCCATCTTCTAATATCAAGTTTACATCCTTACTTCTAATATGATTATGAACTATCTGAGCCATTTCATAATCAACTGGTGCCATAACTTGATCTGCCATCTCTACTATTGATACATCTAATCCACTATCATGTAAATTTTCTGCCATTTCCAAACCAATAAATCCACCACCGATTACAGTTGCTCTCTTGGGCTTTTTCTCATCTATATAATCTTTTATCTTATCAGTATCTGGTATATTCCATAATGTAAAAATATTATCTGAATCTATTCCTTTTATAGGTGGCCTTAACGGAGTAGAACCAGGTGAAAGAACCAATATATCATATGACTCTCTATATTTCTTGTCTTCATCAAGCTTCTTAACTACAACTTCCTTGTTTTCTCTATCTATACTTAACACTTCATTTTTCACTCTAACATCTATATTGAATCTTTTATTCATATCTTCTGGAGTCTGAAGTAATAAGGCATCTCTCTCTTCAATAGTTCCTCCAATATAATAAGGTAATCCACAGTTTGCAAAGGAAATATATTCTCCCCTTTCAAACATAATTATTTCCATATTTTCATCCATTCTTCTAAGCCTTGCAGCAGTACTAGCTCCACCAGCAACTCCCCCAACTATAAGAACCTTCCTTGACATTAATAATCCCTCCATTAACATTATATTTGTATATATTGATATTACGATTCATTTGTTAAAATAAACACATGTTTAAACATATAAAAATTTACAAGATAGAAGTAACTATTTTTTTAGCATCTTCATTTATTACATAATAATTAATTTCCGTACCATTTCTTCTACCCTCTATAATACCTGCAGCTTTAAGTTTACTTAAATGTTGAGAAACAGTAGATTGAGGAGCATTCAAACAACTTTGCATAGTGGTAACATTTCTACCTTCTTTCTCTATTAATCCCTGTACAATACACAATCTAATGGGATGTGCTAATGCTTTTAATATTTCCGATTTATCATTAAACAAATCTAATTTATCAGTATTCATATTAATCTCTCCTAATATCATTATATTATGATTTTACGATATAATTTACACTTTTGCAAGTTCTTTAATCATTTATTATAAAATAAGTAATTTTTGTGTTATTACATTATATTTTTATCACAGTAATATATGATTCTACGTAATATATAAGGAAAAGAAACTTTAGAGTATAAGGAGGGTTTATATGGATAATAAAATGTGCCCCAATGATGAATATGATATCGATAGTCGTCATTACAAATTAGCTCATGCTTATATACCTTACCAAAATATGTGTAAAATATATGATTTAAAAGAAGCCTTATGTAAAGGAACTCTTTTTCCTGAGTTATATATGCCATATAAAAAATATGATAGAAGAAAAAAATATTAAATTGCTGGAGGTGTTTTAATGGACTATAATCAAGTAAAACTATTACAAGAGATTATGGAAGTAGGATTTGCATTAATAGAAACTAATCTTTATTTAGATACACATCCTACTGATGAAAGAGCATTAATGCTTCACAACACACACTCAAGAAAATATAATGATTTATACAATCGTTATAGTAGTAAATATGGACCATTAACATATACTGGTATGTCAAGGTGTCCATGGGAATATATACAAGGACCATGGCCTTGGGAAATAGAATATGAAAAATGCCATTGGGATTAAAGGAGGTTAATATATGTGGATTTATGAAAAAAAACTAGAATATCCTGTCAGAGTAGACTCCTGCAATCCTACTCTGGCATCATTAATAATAGAACAATTTGGAGGAGCTGATGGCGAACTATCTGCAGGAATTAGATATTTAACTCAAAGATGGACTATGCCTACAAATGAAGCTAAAGGAATTTTAACAGATATTGGTACTGAAGAACTTGCTCACTGGGAAATGATTGGTACTCTTGTATATAAGCTAACAAAAAATGCTCCAGTAGATAAGATTAAAGATACACCTTTTGCAGCTAGTTATGCTAACCATGGTAAAAGTCCTTTCCCACATAATGCTGCTGGAGTTCCTTGGACTGCTACATTCATAAACTCCAAAGATGACCCTGTTGCTGATATCCATGAAGATATGGCAGCAGAACAAAAGGCTAGAGCTACTTATGAACATCTTATCAATCTAAGTGATGATCCAGGAGTTAATGATACCCTTAGATTCCTAAGAGAAAGAGAAGTTGTACACTACCAAAGATTTGGAGAAACCTTAAGAATAGTTGAAGAATACAAAGATTCCAAAAAATATTATTAAACATAAGACCTTGTGATTTTTTTGAAATTGCAAGGTCTTTACTTTATTATAACTATTACCTAATATAATTTTAACTCAATAAATAAAACATTTCTCAATTATAATTTATCATAAATAACCCTAAAATAATGATTAAAGCTACTTTGCTTTAGTTAGAATACTATAATAATTATAAAATTATAATCATATATTAATATAAGAATAAATACACGAAATGAGGTTTAAAAATGACAGATAAAAAAGACAGTATGAAATTTTTAAAAAAGTATAGATATACTACATATAATATTTTAAGACTATTTATACTTACAATAATTCTCTTAGTATTCCTCGAGAAAATAGAAATGAATACAATATTAGCAGTTATAATAATTAGTATAAGTATGTTCATAATTATATCAAGCATATACAGAATGATAACTTTTAAAGATTGAAATAAACAAATATAGCTATTACATTTAATAATAGAGTATATTTTTCTCTAAGATTGATATTGTCTGTCTTTTTAACCTCTAAATCTTTAAATAATGACAATAATTTATTTACATCCTCCGTTTTTTCATTTCTTTTATAATTTTCATCATATTCTAAAGTAATCTCATCTATAATAACTTTATGAAAATTATACTCTTTAATTTCATATGATTTTATTCCTTATAGGTACTATATCAATTAAGAAAAAGAGTTTAAAAATAATCCTTGACATTGATGTTTCAATTCCTTATAGGTACTATATCAATGTTATATTAAAAGATTTTGATTTAAATGTAGCTTTCAAGTTTCAATTCCTTATAGGTACTATATCAATTGTGTTTTCAACTATTAACATTTTTTCACCACTGAAGTTTCAATTCCTTATAGGTACTATATCAATTTAGCACTCTTTAAGTCCACTTTATTAAATATAGAATTGTTTCAATTCCTTATAGGTACTATATCAATGATAAACATGAAAACTTGTACAGTAGAAGGATGCAAGTTTCAATTCCTTATAGGTACTATATCAATGAAATAGCAGGTCTTACATGGTCTGATATAGATTATAGTTTCAATTCCTTATAGGTACTATATCAATCTTCCTTGAGATTCTGCTAAAGGAATTAATTTATTCAGTTTCAATTCCTTATAGGTACTATATCAATTTAAACTTTCAAAAGCTGGAGGGATAGCATGAGTAAAAGTTTCAATTCCTTATAGGTACTATATCAATCCTGCTACCGTTCTCCATAACCACTTTAAATTATCTTGTTTCAATTCCTTATAGGTACTATATCAATGGTCTACAAATGTAGACTTTCCTACATAACTATCTGCAGTTTCAATTCCTTATAGGTACTATATCAATGATGAATGGTATCAAGAATATGGTTTATATTTTGCATTGTTTCAATTCCTTATAGGTACTATATCAATTGTATGAAGTGGTTAGGTTTTATGGAAGAGAATGAAAGTTTCAATTCCTTATAGGTACTATATCAATAATTATCTATCTTTATACCTTCGACTATAGAGGTAGAGTTTCAATTCCTTATAGGTACTATATCAATTCAACCGATAACTTTTGCAGCAATTCAGAATCAGAAGTTTCAATTCCTTATAGGTACTATATCAATTTACATTCCTCCTCTTTTTTATTTTTCTATTATCCAAGTTTCAATTCCTTATAGGTACTATATCAATGATGGCGGAACATTAAAATTTGATGAAACGGATACAAGTTTCAATTCCTTATAGGTACTATATCAATATAAATCAGGAGAATTTAATGTACCTTTTGGAAGATAGTTTCAATTCCTTATAGGTACTATATCAATGAAAAATTTGATAGTCAAGATTACGATATAAAATTAAAGTTTCAATTCCTTATAGGTACTATATCAATCTAATTGGTTATTAAACATGGTAAAACTTCTTAAAATGTTTCAATTCCTTATAGGTACTATATCAATGTATGAAAGGATATAGAATATACATATCTTCTATGGGTTTCAATTCCTTATAGGTACTATATCAATTATGTACTTTACCCCTTCTTCAATGAAATCACTTATGGTTTCAATTCCTTATAGGTACTATATCAATTTTCAAGTATTTCTCCTTCTGATTCATCATCTTCTAGGTTTCAATTCCTTATAGGTACTATATCAATCTTCTAAGTGATTTTTATTTGTAATATCAATATTTC
This sequence comes from Anaeromonas gelatinilytica, assembly GCF_016820635.1. GTDB lineage: Bacteria > Bacillota > Clostridia > Tissierellales > SIT17 > Anaeromonas > Anaeromonas gelatinilytica. The sequence continues at coordinate 58,404 of NZ_WSFU01000008.1, forward strand.
CGTTTCAATTCCTTATAGGTACTATATCAATTTATTTGAAGAAGAAAAACCAAAACCACCACAAATTGTGTTTCAATTCCTTATAGGTACTATATCAATAACAATAGTTCCTGGTACATTCGTAAGCAAGTTAGGGTTTCAATTCCTTATAGGTACTATATCAATTCTACTGCTTTTTTTTGAGCTTCTTCTCCAAATCCAGGTTTCAATTCCTTATAGGTACTATATCAATTCTCTAACGATATAAAATCAGATAACATTTGAATACGTTTCAATTCCTTATAGGTACTATATCAATTGAACACAATGAAGTAAAAGACATAATTGATTATTGGAGTTTCAATTCCTTATAGGTACTATATCAATGGGGTTCCAAGACAAGACTTGGGATTTTCCAGAAAAGTTTCAATTCCTTATAGGTACTATATCAATTATCATTTCTTTTTGCAGTTTTTTAGACTCTTCCTCGAGTTTCAATTCCTTATAGGTACTATATCAATTTCACTAGAAGCTCCATATGATGATGCTATGACTTAGTTTCAATTCCTTATAGGTACTATATCAATGATATTGATTTTATACTAGAAACTTTAGATATGGCTGTGTTTCAATTCCTTATAGGTACTATATCAATAAGAACATAAAGAACGGGAGAATGGCAAATTAACGATGTTTCAATTCCTTATAGGTACTATATCAATTTTACAAAAATAATGTGTGGTCTATGTATAAATCAAGGTTTCAATTCCTTATAGGTACTATATCAATTGACAATTTACAAAGCCCGACTTTAAAACCTTTTCAGGGTTTCAATTCCTTATAGGTACTATATCAATTCTATACACAACTGCATATGAGAAAATACATGCAAGTTTCAATTCCTTATAGGTACTATATCAATTATAAGTGAATTAATCTTGACCATACATTTTTATTTCGTTTCAATTCCTTATAGGTACTATATCAATTAGGCTTCCTTTCCTTTAACTGTATCTAAGCTATCATGTTTCAATTCCTTATAGGTACTATATCAATTAGGTAAGACAGTAACTTCACTTACTGCAATAGAAGAATGTTTCAATTCCTTATAGGTACTATATCAATCACAGAAAAAGCTATAGATAGTTTACTTACATTTTGTAGTTTCAATTCCTTATAGGTACTATATCAATCTAGATTTAAAAGACAGTGTGTTTTCTGGGGAACGAGGTTTCAATTCCTTATAGGTACTATATCAATGTAACTCAAATGTTCAAAAAGTTACAAAAAGAAGTAAGTTTCAATTCCTTATAGGTACTATATCAATTGATTGTATGGAAAGACATCCAGGAACATCATTAGCGTTTCAATTCCTTATAGGTACTATATCAATTATCAGAATCGGTGATTATTACGGAAAAGAGAATGTGTTTCAATTCCTTATAGGTACTATATCAATCAAAAAAATTAGACATAATGAATTCAAAGGATTGGGGGTTTCAATTCCTTATAGGTACTATATCAATCTAGAATCTGTAGTTACTGATCTTTTACTAATTTTCTCGTTTCAATTCCTTATAGGTACTATATCAATAATAAGATCACAAATAGTTAAAGATTTAATTAAAACGTTTCAATTCCTTATAGGTACTATATCAATGTAATTAATTGAGGTATAGCTGACAATATTCCAGATGTGTTTCAATTCCTTATAGGTACTATATCAATTTTGTGCTAATCCACCAGCTTTGTTAAAACCGGACAAGTTTCAATTCCTTATAGGTACTATATCAATTGTTCTCCAACTCATCATATCCACTGTACCACTAGAGTTTCAATTCCTTATAGGTACTATATCAATTAGATATAACTTCTGGTCCTTTTGTAGTTACTGTATGTTTCAATTCCTTATAGGTACTATATCAATAACCTTTGCTTTTTAAACCTTCGTCAATAGCTCTTAGTTTCAATTCCTTATAGGTACTATATCAATTCTAGTGCACTCTTTTTATCTGTCAAGTCAATATCATCGTTTCAATTCCTTATAGGTACTATATCAATAGGTGTTAACCTCCAAAATTCTTCGGGCTTTAGACCGTTTCAATTCCTTATAGGTACTATATCAATCCACTCAAATATAGGTATATAGCCATTTATCTTTTTATATACCTTGAATACTATGATATTGATATATATTCTATATTAATTTTAAATTTCCTTCTGTTATAGTAATATTCCTAAAATGTTTATTTTTATTTATAAAAATAAATTGTCGTCGATCTCCAGGGATTTTCACGCTATTGGGGATCGACGACAAATTTATTATCTCTTCTTATATGATCTTTTTATTTCTTCTATTGAAACTTTATTTGGAATTTCTTCTATACTCTTATCGTCTAAAATACTTATTATCGTTTCAAAATAATTATTAAAGTTATCTATATCATCTACATATGTTGCTTTATTTCCCTCTGGCATAGCATGGGCTATTCTTTTTCTAATTCTATTAACACTTTTATATTCTTTTTTTAATTTAAGTATTCTTTTATTTTCTCTTATAACTTTAACATTAAACATAACAGATTTTGCTAGTTCTCTTTTTTCATGATTAGTAGAATCTAGATCGTAAATATCACATAATCTTGTAACTATTGATTCTATTAAGCATATATAAGCACTACTATATCTACTATTCTCATTAAACCATTTTGACATCTCTAATTGAAATTTATAATCTTTTTCTATGTTTGCAAATCTCTCTATGAATTCTCTAATTGTAGTGGAAACATACTTGAACATACCCATATCATCTAAATTAGCTTTATTAAGTTTCTCACTTAAGTTATTTATTTGTTTCCTAATTCTAAAAATATAATTTATATTTATAGCATGTGTCATATTCTTGATGTTTTTCTTAATCCCTTTATCTTCTACAAGTTCAGATATTAAATATCCATTTCCATAATTAACGAAATCATTTGTACCTCTTATCCACCTAGAAATCTCAAGTAAGGATTTTAAATCAACTATAGGTACTAATCCATCATCATCTTTTGCTTCAAACATCCCATAATATACTCCCTTTATATGGATTTCTTGAGTCTTTAAAGTTCTTATAAAGTCCAACATCAAATACAAAAATAATGGTATTGATCTAAAGGAATGGGTTATATCCAGATATACTTCATCTTCTGGATGTATTTCATTACTTATCATCATAAAAATGTCTAGATTATAAAAAAGTTCCTTTTCATCAACTCCATATTTAATTAAAAAACATTTTGAATCATCTTTAGATTTAAAATTAAAAGACTTTAAATATTTATTTATGGATATATTCACTTTTTCTAATATTTCTTCATCATAGCCTTCAGATTTATAATCAAATCTTTCTATTTCTTCCCCTAGTTGCTCCCAATAATTAAAATCAATATTACTATTTATTTTTTCTTGAAAATGATAATACACTTCTTCCCACATAGATTTTCCTGTACCTATAAAAAATATTTTATCCACTTTATTTTCTTCCGCTAATGCAGAGGCTACAAAAGGAGTCTTGTATATTTTCCCATTTTCATTAAACTTATATGTCGCAGAGTAATATCTTCGATCTTCTTTTTTTCTTCCTACTCCTAATGGAGATATTAAAATTTTAGCCATTATCTATTCTCCTTTTTTGTGATCTTTACCCAACCAAATACATCTTCAATATCTCCATTTCTATAAATTATGCTTCTAGTTTTAGGAAATCTTTGATCTATCTTTCCTTTAAATTTACCCAATTTATTTAATTCATGTTTATGTATCAAATGTCCTATTGAATTATCATAATAAGTCTTTCCTGAACCTACCCTTAAAATAAATCCTTCTTTATCTTCTTGTAAATTTAATATTTCATTTTTTATATTTTTATACTTATTTAATAATTTGCTAAACACAATTGAATCTGATCTTTCAAAAGTCTTTATTTCTTCTTCAATACATTTAAGTGAAAATCTGTTTATCATATTAAATAACTTTTCAAGATTTTCATCTCCATATAGATAATCTAATTTTGATGGTATCTTTTTATGTATATTTTTTATTGCCTTTCCTTGAATACTTATTTCTGATTCCTCATTTTCTTTTATAGATTCACTGACAATTGGATTTGCATTTTTCTTTTTTATAAGATGATACCTATATCCCTTCAGAACCTCCAATGAATTATCTAAAAAAGAAGAACTGTCAGATACATAAAGAAATTTTAAATTATCATCTCCAAAGGCTCCAAATACATCTCCACCTATATACCCTCTACTTTTAAGTTTAGAATAATCATATCTATCTTCCTCTATGTGATTATACAATAAAGCAGTTCTAATTGAGCCCTTAATACTGCTCCCTGGTATGTAAGGATTAGACTGACTATCTACTATAGTTCTCTTTATTTCTTGATTTATTTCATCATTAGTTTTTAATTCCAAATGAATAAAATCTCTATAATCTAAATTGTTGTTCTTAAAAAAATCTATTAATCTATATTTATTCTGTATATTTGTTCTCGCTCCTAAATTTACATATTTAATATATTCATCCATTAAAGAAGAATTTTTATCATTTTCCATAAAAAATTCGTCTATTTTACTATGATCTACATAATATATCTTCTCATCAGAATATATATAGTCAGAATATGAAGTTAATTTATCTCTAGATCCAATATTTATAGGTGATAAAGTCTGTATCTTAAATCTCATCTATATTCCACCTCCTATACCCATTAATAAAGGCTTTCCATATAAGTATACTTGATGATTATCAAATCCTTTAGGTGTAACATCTAAAATTTCTCCATCTACTAATCCACTAAATATACTCCCTTCATTAATAATATTTACTTTTCTTTTTTTATAAGGTTGTCCTCCCATTGAATATATATATCCGTCTCTTCTCTCTAATTCATATAAATAAATTTTATTTGCTTCTTCTTTTAATGGATAATAGGTTGATAAATTCATATAATATTTAGAATTTTTATTTGCTTCTGTTAAAATTTCCTTTTCAAAAAATTCAATATGTGAAAAAAAACCGTATCCTTTACTCCTCTTACCACCTATACCAGTATCTTCAATTAAAGATATAGCTAATTTTAATTCATCAGTTAAATTACCTAAGTAAAGAAAATACATAAATGGTTTAACTATGTAATTTTTAGTTTCTTGATAATTAATCATTAAATCTTCACTAAAGAAAAAATCATTAGATTTATCAAATATCCTATCTACCTCTATATTAGGTTTTACTCCCTTTGATATGAATTTCATATTATCCATATTGTCAATAATTTCATTATCAATATCCTTTATATCATCTTGAGTACATACAAATTTATTACCAATAAATATTAAATCTGTTATATTGAAATCAAATACATTTTTCCCTTCATCCCAATAATCAGATATTTTATTAAATACATCTATTGATATATATTTTATTTTTTTTATTTTCTTTCTCAATATTAACTCTTTTTCCATATCAGAGCTATCTATTAATCTTATATCTACTATTGGTTTCTTTATGAATAAAATATCCTTAATCTTACCCTTAGTTTTAGAATGTATTTCCAAACCATAAAAAATTGAGGAAAACCTTATATTTTCATCTATATAATCAATTGTTTTCTTTATATCTTCTTTATCAGCTATAGTAGATAGATTATTTATAATAGCTGAAAAAAGTTGATCTGATGAAAAATCTTCTTTGATATTCTTTCCATTAACTCCTATATGAAACTTTCCTTTATCCTCTAATCCAAATCTGACTCCCTTCATTTTATTCAACTCCTAAAAATTCGACCTTTAATTTTTTATCCAAATCCTCTTTGTTTAAACCATATAAATTACCACTATATATTTCTTTTCCTTGTTGATTATTTTTATAATCTCCTATTGTCCTTACTTTTATTGATAAATCATCAAACTTTACACGACCATATCCTCTAGAACCATTTGAGCCTATATAATCTCCTTCTACTAATCTAAGAGCCTTTATTATTTCGTTTAAATACTCTCCATCTTTTTCTCCCATATAATTAAATACAAATTCTGTATTGAATATTGCTCCTACAGGCACTCTCTCTGTCTGACGAGGATGATCTGCCTTTGAAGTAACTCTATCTATTACATTTTCCCATTTACCTTCTGTATATATTAACTCTAAATCTTTAAATCTTCCTTTTTTATTTTCCATATCCTTTTGTATATTCTTATCTAAAAATGCATCTCTTACTATAAGTCTATTAGGTCCTACTTTATTCCTTTCAGTATCTGCTGAAGTTCCAAATATTGCACAAATAGAACAATTACCACATTTACATATTCCATTAGTTTGTGAAATTCTATCTAACTCTGTTTTTTCTAATAGACTTCTTAGTTTTCCCTTTAAAGATGAACCAGGAATATAGGGTACTCCTTCATGAGTTTTTATTACGCTACTATCTATTCCTCCAATCATTACATCATTTTTAGATCCTCCTATAGATAATCCTGTTACAACTTCTAAATTTACTGATATAAAAACTTTTCCCATTAATTTCATTCTACACACTCCTTATTTATCTTTTCCAACATATTTCCTATAAGCAACTATTGACTCCATAAACCTTTTAAAATTCTCTAATTGTTGTTCATTTTCATATTCCATACTCTTAACTATATAATCAAGTAAATCCATAAAATCTTTTAACTCCTTATTTTTCTCTTCCCTACCTGCTGTATAAGCAAATTGAGGTCTCAACATCTTTAAAGCTCTAACATCTTTAGCTGCTAAAATTCTTGTATAAATTTTTCTTATCATAGATGTCTCTATTTCACCTTTACAAATTCTCTTTGCATATTTTAATGCATTATCACAAAATTTATCATAATCATCCACTGTATCCATAACTAACACATTTTCTTTAAAATAAGTTATTAATTCATCTTCTATCTTTTCTATATTTTTTGCTTCTAGACGTTCCTCTCCTTTAGGACTTTTCTTTCCTTTAGTAACTGTAAATTTAACCGTATCTCCTTCTTTAACAGGAGCATAATTCACATTACTTATATGAAAAAATACATTCTTATCTACGTCATTATAATTAATAAATCCAAATTTTTTACTATTATTAAAGCTTTCAATTTTTCCTGTAACTATTTTCATTATCTTTCCTCCCTACTATTTCTTGTTTGTAATTGAGCTAACTTAACTGCTACTGGTATCATCATGATATTTCTAATTTTTTCGCTTTCATCTCTCTTTAGTACATTTTCAATCAATATATTTCTATATGTATCAATTAGTTCTTCAGCATAATTATTATTATCCTCATCATCCTTTCTCTTAACTTCTCTTAAATAGTAAGCAAGTTTCCAAAATTTTATTTTATTAAAATTTCCTTTAGTAGAGTCTTTTAGTAAGTTTTTAAATCCTAAAGTACTCTTTTGTACTTTGTACAGTATAGCATGTCCATTTCTTCTATCAGACATTTTACTTTCCCTATCTACAATTTTTAATAATAAGTCTTCTATTTCTGATATCTTTTCAAATTCATCCCAAGTAAAAATTTCTCTTAATAGTGAAAATCTATTTTTACTAGGTATATACTCAAAATTATATTTGAAATTTTTTGCCTCTTCCAATTGTTCTTCCACCATGTCTGAAGATCTTATAATTGGATAATCATATCTAAATATACTTATTCCTGCAGAAAAAGAAAGTTTTTCATTATTACATACATATTTACTGAAATCATCTCTAAACTTCTTGCTGAATTTTAATACATAGTTCCAACTTCCTACAATAAAGGTATCATCCCCTCCTGAAAATACTACATAAATATACTTGTCCCATTCATTTTCTTTTATCAAATGATTGATATATCCTTCAAAATACATACTAACCATTCTACTAAGATAAGTAACTTTTGCTATTGTTCTATTTTCATTTATTCCTACAGAAAATATACTTCCTAAATTATCTACATCTAACTTCAAATATCCTAATTTTTCATCTCCAGTACTTTTCCCAGACAATCTCTTAAAGTTAATGATTTGTCCATTTTCACAAGGTAAAGTATAAGATCCAAATTTAAATCCTGATAACTTTTCATTTAAAAAATTAGTACCATTTAATAGATATACTTCTTTTTCAATTATATTATTAGATATTTTATTGCTAAACTTTACAGAATATCCTAATTCATTAAATATTCCATCATACCCATTATTAATATCCCGAGTTTTTCTATTATCGATTATATAAAATTTAGCATCTTTCAAATTATCAGTTAAATCTATATAACTTTTACATATATCACATAAAGAGATTTCCTCATCTTCTGAAATATCAACTTGATTTCCTCCATGAGTCAATCCACATAAACTACAAGCTTCCCTTTCAATACTTCCTTCATCAAAGGGTCCAAATACTTCTTCAAAATTTTCTTCTATATCTAATTCAGACCATTTGCTCTTTTTGTTAAGATTAGTCTTATCCCTAAGTCTTTGCCAACTTATATTAAATTCTTTTAGATCATCAATCCCCACTTCTATCTCTTCTAAGGCAATATATATATTTCCTTTATGATATTTATTTAAAAGTTTTGAAATCTCCTTTCTAATCTCATAAAACTCCTGTTTTTTAGATTCAGATGCTAAAATAAGGAAATTCCCTCCACCATTAAATATAATATTAGCTTCTTTTAATTCGAATCTATCTATTATAAACTTACTTACAATTTCTGATAATAAATTTATATATACTGATCTTCCTTTTAAACTTTTAGAAGCTCCTTTTGATGGAATATTAAATATAAAATCCTGTATTCCTGAAATATCACCATTTATCAATAAAAATTTTTGTTCATTATTTTCATCAATTTGTTGATTAATACATATAGACAATGCTGCTATTACTTTAACTTCATCAAATAATGAAGTATCTTCTCCAGTTAAATATCCTGGAATACACCATAAATATTTTTCTAAAATATAATATAATTGTAATTCATCATTTACTTTTCCTAATCCTTGATTAAATTCTCTAATTAATTGATTATATTTATCTTCTTCATATTTAAGATTCTTTTTTGGCATAATACTATTTAATTCTAATGGATTAAAATTATAATAATAATCCTTTTTCTCATCAAATAATTGTGAAAATATAGACACTAATTGATTACCTTTTTTCAAATTTTCTTTATCAAATAATTTTATAGCTAAATTATATATCCCTTTAGCATCAGAATTACCTTTCATTTCAATTATTTTTCTTGATATGAAAGTATCATGTATCGCCTTTTTATCAATAATACTTTCTAAATGTCTAAGTATACTATATATGTATATATTCGTATTATTCATTTCCCCACCTTCCTTATAATTTATTTAAAAATAGTTCTTCAAATCTTTCAATATGATTATCAAGTTGTTCTTTAAAGTTATCATATGTCGATTTATTTTCCCTATAACCAGCATGATCTATATCATTTCTTATATTACTAATTTCTCTATAAAGCTCTGCCATTTCTTTATTCATAAGCTTTTTACTTTCTTCGTATTTTTTAGAGATATATTTGTCTAATTGTTTTTTATCTCCTTCTAGATGTTTATAAATTATATCTGAAGCTATATGCTCTCTTGATTTCTTTCTATATTCTTTTGAGATATAACTATTGTTAAATGACAAGTCTACTTTCTCGCAAACATAGTTAATTATATTTTCAGTTAAAAATGTATATGCTTGCTGTATCAATCCATAGTCTCTACAAAGTTTAACTGTATGATGAATATCTTCTATAATACTTTCATCCTTATAACCATCTACTTTTTCATAAACTTTATCTATGATTTGTTCAAAAGGTTTTAATTTATTTATTTGAGTATTTTTTATATTCGATAAACATTCTTTTAAATCTCTTCCACTTTTAGAAATATCAAGACCTCTAGATGCCTTAATATCCTTGCCAAATTTTTCTAAATTATCGCTGGTTTTACTTATATGCTGTAAATTTTTATCTCCTCCTTCAGTTTCTCTTAAAATTGGAACTACTGTATTTTTAATAGTATGAGCAAACTGTTCCCCATCTCCAGTTGATATTAATTTATTAGCTCCTTCTGACCATTCCATTATTTTATTAAAAATACTGAGATCATATATAGGAGTCTTTTCTTTAGATGTTGGGTCAAATGCACCATAATATATTCCTTGCAATTCAATAGATTTAATAAATCTAGCATAATTAAGTACAGAAATAAATATAATAGGTATTGATCTAAAAGAATGGGTTATATCAATAGATACTTCATCATTATCTTCTAATTGTGAAAAGATAATATCAAAATTTCTCCACATTTCTTCTTCGTTTCTTCCATCATATATATCTACTGTTCTATACATAATACCATTTTCATCTAGTATTTCTTTAATACTTCCTACACTTTCATCTTCTCTCTCCCATTTGTCTCTTCTAGCCTTCTCGGTCAATAAAATAATAAATTCCATTTTATCATTTAGTATTTTAGCTAATGCTTCTTGTATATAAGCAGTTTCTGCTATTTTTTCATTCATAATATATTTAGTTTTTTCATAATAACCTACACCTAAAAAAGTTAATAATTTTTTACTCATAATTTCTCTCCTCATATTTAATATATTTTTTAAATTTTACATGTTCAAAAATTCTCTTAGAATAAACTTTTTCTCCTTCTTTATTTTCCAAGACTCTTCTCTTACTAGAAGAATAAATAGGTACTCTATTAGTAGAAAAACAAAAATCTACTAAATAATATACAGAGCCATACTCTCCTTGTATAAATACATAATCTCCTTCACTTGAACTATTTAAAATCCAATCTATTATTTGAAACAAGTTTTTATTAGGAATATTACTGTTAGGATCTATATTAGACCAATAAGACATCAGTTCTTCTGATAAAATCACTATGCATTTAACATTATATTTTTCTTTTAACTCCTTTTTCTGTTCATTAGTAAGCTCATGAGATAAAATCGACAATAATTTCATTTTCCCCTCCAAATTTAAACATTTTTCAACATTTATAACCTTACTTCTATAATGACATAAATAAATCCTTCAAAGAATTTTGTCTATTTTTGTCGAATGAAGTTTTTATGATTATTTTATTACTAATTTTGAAATTTTTATTTTTTCTCTTTTAAGAAAATTTTTAAGAATCTCTTATACCCTATCCCTACAATTAACACTGATAATATTAAAAAAAGTATTTCAAATACAAATATATAATTACATCTATTTCATACAAAACATTATCTTTTATAGGTAAAATTTTAATAATTTTAGATTTTATAAAAGAATAACATATAAGCTGTACTATTGTCTGTACAGCTTATATGTTATTTAAAGTTTACTAATATAAGATTTATTCCTCATAGGTAGTATATCAACCTACTTAATAATGGTGTTAGTGATTTTGGGTCTCCTTGTTTCAATTCCTCATAGGTAGTATATCAACTATCTGGCACTCCATTATTTCCAGGAGATGAAAACTGTTTCAATTCCTCATAGGTAGTATATCAACTAGCTTATATCTTACTTTATCTAATTGGAGCATACTAGTTTCAATTCCTCATAGGTAGTATATCAACGATATTAAATGGAGGGGCAAGTATCAATAAATCAACAAGTTTCAATTCCTCATAGGTAGTATATCAACTATAGCTTGGTTTAAACTAATATCCTTAGTAGTATCTTGTTTCAATTCCTCATAGGTAGTATATCAACAGTTCCAAACCCTTCAGGTACATACATACTAAAATCGTTTCAATTCCTCATAGGTAGTATATCAACAGATTACAACAAGGTAGATTGCAATCTGTTAAAGAAGGGTTTCAATTCCTCATAGGTAGTATATCAACTCTGACTTTTGAGTTTTGGCCATACGTTTATACTCTTGTTTCAATTCCTCATAGGTAGTATATCAACGAGCTAATAGCCTATTGTAAAGAATATAATATAGATTAGTTTCAATTCCTCATAGGTAGTATATCAACCTTCTTGAGTCATTTTATCTATCTGATATGAAAAATCGTTTCAATTCCTCATAGGTAGTATATCAACCCATTACAGGTTTAATATGATTTTCTATTATTAGTTTGGTTTCAATTCCTCATAGGTAGTATATCAACTAAAATATTTGAAGAAAATACAGAGATTCCAGGGAGGGGTTTCAATTCCTCATAGGTAGTATATCAACAATGAGTTTAGATTTATATGAAAGATAAGGAGGGGTGTTTCAATTCCTCATAGGTAGTATATCAACAATATTTATGCGTGGCCAATGCTAGAGACTTGCGTCTGTTTCAATTCCTCATAGGTAGTATATCAACTGAAGAAAGCCTTAGACTACATCTTATTTTTTAGGGAGTTTCAATTCCTCATAGGTAGTATATCAACATAGCAAATGCAAGAATTCTCTATATAGATGAATTATTGTTTCAATTCCTCATAGGTAGTATATCAACTTCAGTACTTTGACCCTGGTTAACCCTTTCGTGTTTGTGTTTCAATTCCTCATAGGTAGTATATCAACGGCAAAGAAACCATCTTCATATTCTTGAATTCGCTCAAGTTTCAATTCCTCATAGGTAGTATATCAACGGCAAGCTTAAAGAAAAAGCTGATTTAGCTTATGAAGGGTTTCAATTCCTCATAGGTAGTATATCAACTGTCAAAATTTCTTGATTGGTTATCTAATTCTAGATAGTTTCAATTCCTCATAGGTAGTATATCAACTTTTCTTCTTCGTACCCTTCTGTAATAAGTAAATTAGCGTTTCAATTCCTCATAGGTAGTATATCAACATAAATGAATTTTGTACAATATTAGCAGATATAATCGTTTCAATTCCTCATAGGTAGTATATCAACGTAAGGGTCATATCATGGAATTGGACGGAAAAAAATGTTTCAATTCCTCATAGGTAGTATATCAACGGATGAAGATGAAGAAGCAATATCCAAAATTCAAACGTTTCAATTCCTCATAGGTAGTATATCAACCATAACAGCACCGTTTTAGTGCCTTCTATAGAGTATGTTTCAATTCCTCATAGGTAGTATATCAACTATAAGCTACTATAGAAAATGCAGTAGCTTATAAAAGTTTCAATTCCTCATAGGTAGTATATCAACCCTGCAATATTTATTCACGGCTATCATTTCGGCAGTTCGTTTCAATTCCTCATAGGTAGTATATCAACTCTTGGTATTCTGAAGACTTGGGGAAGGTCGTATATGAGTTTCAATTCCTCATAGGTAGTATATCAACTCTTTATACCTTCGACTATAGAGGTAGAGTTTCAAAGTTTCAATTCCTCATAGGTAGTATATCAACCCCCTTCTACTTTTACTATTATGACACAATATGAATTGTTTCAATTCCTCATAGGTAGTATATCAACATTATCGTGTGTTTCCTTATTACATCTATCGAAATAGTTTCAATTCCTCATAGGTAGTATATCAACATTTGAAGTATTGAGGGAATGGCTGAGAATGACTATAGTTTCAATTCCTCATAGGTAGTATATCAACTTACGACTGAAGATGAGAATTATATTCACCCTGTTAGTTTCAATTCCTCATAGGTAGTATATCAACGGATTTAAGGCATCCCCTTGGACCTATTACAATTCTAGTTTCAATTCCTCATAGGTAGTATATCAACCTATTACCTTCGCCATTTTTGCCATCCCCAGCATGAGTTTCAATTCCTCATAGGTAGTATATCAACGAAATAATCAAAAAGTTCCTCATGGAAAACGGTGATGTGTTTCAATTCCTCATAGGTAGTATATCAACGAAGATTTAAAGGAAAATATAAAGGATGGCTAG
>NZ_WSFU01000127.1 GCF_016820635.1 Anaeromonas gelatinilytica
ATATTTGAAAAGACTTAACTATAAGAAAAATTGGAAATTGATTATTAAGATTTTTTGGGGTAGTGGAAAGTGTAACTATTTTTAGGACCTATCGGTCTATAGACTTACTATTTTTTCAAATGAATGTAATCAAGTACAGTTTAAGTAAAATTAAATTTTTTACTGGAAATTTGATGCGAAATCTCTGCAAAAAATATGCAATTCTTGTATTAACACACTATTATATGATATCATTATAAAGTTGAACTTTTGAAGAGAAAATTTATAGAGAGAAGGAAATACATTGAGTAATAAAAAAGAAGATATAAGAAATATAGCAATAATAGCCCATGTAGATCATGGTAAAACAACATTAGTTGATGAATTATTAAAACAAAGTGGTATTTTTAGGACTAATGAAACAATTAAAGAAAGAGTGATGGATTCTAATGATTTAGAAAGAGAAAGAGGAATTACTATACTCTCTAAAAATACTGCAATTAATTATAGAGGAACAAAAATTAACATAATAGATACGCCAGGTCATGCTGATTTTGGAGGAGAAGTTGAGAGAGTTTTAAAAATGGTTAGTGGAGTTGTTCTAGTTGTTGATGCTTTTGAAGGACCTATGCCTCAAACAAAATTTGTATTAAAAAAGGCTTTAGAACTTGATTTACCAGTAATTGTGGCAATAAATAAGATTGATAGACCTGAGGCTAGACCTGAGAAGGTTATTGATGAAGTTTTAGATTTATTTATTGAATTAGATGCTAATGAAGAACAGATTGAATTTCCAGTAGTATTTACTTCTGCAAAAGAAGGTACTTCTTCTTTAGATGTGAATAAACAGGAAGAAAATATGGAAGCATTATTTAAAAGTATAATTGAATGTATTCCAGCTCCAGAAGTTGATTTAGAAGGAGCTCTTCAAGTTCTTATCTCTACAATTGATTATAATGAATATTTGGGACGTATAGGAATAGGAAAAGTTGAAAGAGGAGTTATTAGTACTAATCAAGAATCTGTAATAGTTAATAAAGAAGAAAAAGAAAAGAGTAAAAAAATTAAAATTACAAAATTATATGAATTTGAAGGATTAAATAGAAAAGAAGTAAAGGAAGCACAAGCTGGAAATATTATAGGAATTGCAGGAGTTGAAGATATTAGTATAGGCGATACAATATGTGATATTGACAATCCTGAACCTTTATCTTTTGTTAAAATATCTGAGCCTACTATATCAATGATGTTTTCAGTAAATAATGGACCATTTGCAGGACGGGAAGGTAAATATGTAACATCAAGACAAATTAGGGAAAGATTATTCAGGGAATTGCATACAGACGTTAGTTTAAGGGTAGAAGAGACAGATTCTCCAGATTCATTTATAGTGTCAGGTAGAGGAGAATTACATTTATCAATTTTGATAGAAACCATGAGAAGACAAGAATATGAATTTATGGTATCTAAGCCAAAGGTTTTATATAGAATGATTGAAAATAAAAAATATGAACCAATGGAAAAGGTTACTATAGATGTACCTGAAGAATTTATGGGAGCTGTTATTGAAAAATTAGGTACAAGAAAAGGTGAAATGATAAATATGACACCAAGTGAAGGCGGATATACTAGATTAGAATTTTCTATTCCTTCTCGTGGTCTTATAGGATATAGATCAGAATTTATGACAGATACAAAAGGAAATGGTATTATGAATTCAATTTTTGATGGATATGAGTCATTTAAAGGAGATATACCTACAAGAACTAGAGGATCATTAGTAGCTTCAGAAAATGGTACTTCTGTAACTTATGGAATGTATCATGTACAAGATAGAGGTAATTTATTTATTCATCCGGGAACAGAAGTTTATGAAGGCATGATAGTAGGTATGAATGCAAAGACTCAGGATATTGATATAAATGTGTGTAAGAAAAAACATCTTACAAGTATGCGTGCTTCTGGATCAGAAGAAGCATTAAGATTAGTTCCTCCTATTATATTTAGTTTAGAAGAATCATTAGAATTCATTGAAGATGACGAATTGGTTGAGATTACGCCTAAAAATATTAGATTGCGTAAAAGAATATTAGATAAACTTGAGAGAAAAAGAGCAAATAGAAAATAATTAAACCAAATAAATTCATCCATTATATTCATTTGATTTGCAGGAGATTAATTTTTTATATAGAAATATGACATTAGAGAGGATGATTCTTTTGAATAATTTTGGTGTAAAAAATGAGACACAAATTAAGATAATTGGTATTTTTATGATTATATTGAGTATATTTATTTTCTTTTATTTACTTACTCCAAATCTTAATGATACTTTAAGTTGGATATTATTAATATATTCTTTTTTGTTGATACCTGGAGGAATTGGTTTATTTAGATTGAAAAAATGGGGAAGAATATTTGCTTTAATATTAGATACATGTGCTATAATATTTATTGTTTATATGGGTAATCTGTCGATAAGGTTTTCTGGGATAGGTGAGTTAATAAATTTGCTGCTATATCTTATAATCCCACTATTGATTTATAGTTTGCTAGTAGATAATAAGATTAAAAAATTATTTAGATAAATCCTCTACATTAGTAGAGGATTTATCTAGTAAGGATATATTTAAGAATTTAGTGAGAATTATTATGATATAATTAAATGATATGATAAGTGAGGTGAGAAAATGAAAGATAAAACAAATAAGATAATTATTATTTATTTGTTTATATTAATGATATTATTATCTATGGCAGATAATTTAAGAGGAGTATTTATTCCGGTTTTTAAAAATGAATTTAATGTAGAAGATACATATATGGGACTTATGTTAACTGTTAGTTCACTGGGTTATATGATATTTACATTTATTGGTGGAATATTGTGTGATAAAGTTGGTCAAAAGAAGGTATTGATATTAGGTATATTATCGTCAATAGTAGCATTAGTAATATTATTATTTTCATATAATTTTATGATTTTATTAATAGGAATGTTTATTATTAATATGGGGGTTTCACTAATATCAATAGGTATTAATACTTTAATTCCATTGTTAGGTATTACATTTCAAGCTATATTGATGAATATGATACATTCTTTTTATGGTTTTGGAGCTACAATTACTCAAAGAACTGCTGGTTTTTTATTGTTTAGAGGAT
The DNA here is from genome assembly GCF_016820635.1 of Anaeromonas gelatinilytica. GTDB lineage: Bacteria > Bacillota > Clostridia > Tissierellales > SIT17 > Anaeromonas > Anaeromonas gelatinilytica. The sequence continues at coordinate 3,145 of NZ_WSFU01000127.1, forward strand.
TTAGTTGGAGAAATATATATTTATATTTAATAGTTTTATTTTCAATAATATTTATTGTTTCTTTATTTATTAAAATACCAAAAGGGGAAAAACACAAAAATGATAATAAAATACAATGGAGTTTTATATTAAAAAATAGACTTACATATTTTTATATGATAGCATTAGGATTATATGTAGCTGCTGAGATGAGTACAGGTAATTGGTTTATTAATTTTATGCAAAGAAATTATGGTTTTGATGAAAATAATAGTGCTTTTTATTCTTCATTATTTTTAGGGATTTTTACTTTTGGTAGATTAGCAGGAGGATTTATAGTTGAAAAAATAGGTCATTTTAAAAGTGTTATGATATCTTTATTTTTTGCTACTTCTATGTATACTTTAGGATTATTATTAGGTGAGAAAGGATTAATTATTGTTTCTATATCTGGAATTTTCTTTTCTATAATATTTCCTACTTTAATAATTACAATAAGTAAAGTATTTCCTAAAAATAGTTCTTTTGTAACAGGCTTTGTTATTACATCTGCTTCAGGAATAAGTATGATAGTGAATTTTTTAATTGGATATTTTAACGATTTGATAGGAGTGAATTATTCATTTTTTATAATACCTATAGCATTGTTAATAAGTACTATATTTAGTATTGTAATACTTTTAAATACTAAAGAAGTAAGATTAGATTAGTAAATTAATATTATTTTACTTTTTTGATATACTAATATTTGATTTATAAATAAGAATAATATAATTATTGAATTGAGGTGCAAGTATGAAAAGTTTATTAATTCCAAATTTATATGTGGATTCTATATTTGATATAGATTTACAAAAATTAGTTGATAATGGTATAAAAGGATTAATAATAGATATAGATAATACATTAGTAGCATGGGATAAAAAAACAGCTCCTGATAGTGTTATAAAATGGTTTGATGAGATAAGAGAAAAAGGATTAGATTTATGTTTAGTTTCTAATAACACTGAAGATAGAGTTGTTAAATTTACAGAAAAAATTAAAATCCGTGCATTTCATTCAGCTAAGAAACCTACTAAAGCTCCTTTTTATAAAGCTATGAAATATTTAAATACTGATAAAAATAATACCGCAATTATAGGAGATCAGATTTTTACTGATGTTTTAGGAGGAAATAGAATAGGGATATATACAATTCTTGTAGTACCAATTAAAAGCAAGGAGTTTTGGTGGACGACGATAGTAAGAAGATTTGAAAGATTTGTTTTAAGAAAAATTAAAAAAGGGGAGAATTAACTTGAATATTGATTCTGAAACGAGTGTTTTTTGTCTTATAGGCAATCCTGTGTATAAAAGTTTATCTCCAAGTATTCATAACATAAGTTTTAAGTACAATAATATTAATTCTACATATTTAACATTTAAAGTTGATGATTTAGATAATGCAATTAAGGGAATGAAAGCATTAAATATTAAAGGATTTAATGTTACAATGCCTTATAAAGAAAAAATTTTAAAATATATAGATGAAATAGATGAGTTAGCTGAAAAGATAGGAGCTGTAAATACAGTTATAAATGATCATGGGAGATTAAAAGGGTTTAATACTGATGGTTTAGGATTTATTAAGAGTTTAGAAGAAAGAAATATTTTTTTAAATAATAAGAAAATATTGATAATAGGATCTGGCGGAGCTGGTAGAGGCATTGCTATGACTTTGGCAAGCAAAAATATATATAAACTTTTTTTAATTAATAGGACAAGGTCAAAAGGAGAAAAATTAGTTAAAGATATAAAAAATAATTATAAAAATATTGATGTTCAATTTATAGATGAGTCACAAATAGAAGATGATTATGACATTGTAATAAATACTACATCTATAGGAATGTTTCCGAATGAAACAAATATTCCTATAGATCCTTTGATATTTAATAAAGATACAATAATTTATGATATTATATATAAACCAAGACCTACATTGTTTTTAAAAAAAGCTAAAAGACAAGGAAAATATATAATTGATGGATTAGATATGTTGATATATCAAGGTCTTTTAAGTGAAGTTATATGGAAAAATGAAAAAAATGATATTTTTTCTATGAAAAAACAAATAAAAAAAGGATTGTATAATATAAAGTAGAATTATATAATATAAAGTAGATATATGGAATAAGTAGGTGGTAGAATGAATAAATCTGTAAGAAGACTTGAAGATTTACTTTTATCATCACAAAAAATCACTAAAAAACAATTGGATGAAGTTTTAGAAATTCGAAAAAACTCTGGTGAAAAATTAGAAAAAATATTAGTAGATAATGGGTATGTTACACAATTTGATATTATTAAAATTTTAGAATTTCAGATGGGTATACCATATGTAGATTTACAAAAATATTTTATTGATTCAGATATTGTGAATTTAATATCAGAAAATATTGCCAGAAAAAATACTTTAATTCCTATCAAAAAATGTAATGGAAAAATTATTGTAGCTATGGAAGATCCATTAAATATTTTGGCTATTGATGATGTAAAAATTTCATCAGGATTAGATGTAGAACCAGTTATTTCTAAAAAACAAGATATATTAGTAGCTATAGATAAATATTATGGAAAAAAAAGCGCTGAAAGAGCTATTGAAGATTTAATAAGAGAGTATGATATAAAAAATTTGTCTGAAATGGATAATGATATATTAAATGATATAAATAATGCACCTGCAGTTAGATTAGTTAATTCATTTATTAAACAAGCCATAAATTCTAATGCTAGTGATATTCATATTGAACCCTTTGAAGACAGGGTTAGAATTAGATTTAGAATTGATGGAACCTTACAAGAGATAATGAAACCTTCTAAAAATACACACTCAGCAATAATAACTCGTATTAAAATCATATCTAAAATGAATATAGCAGAAAAAAGATTACCCCAAGATGGAAGAATAGAATTAAATATGGAAGGCCGAGAAGTCGATCTGAGAATTTCTAGTTTGCCTACGGTATATGGTGAGAAAATAGTAATAAGAATATTAGATAAATCTAATATATTATTATCTAAAAAAGCACTCGGATTTAGTGAAGATAATTTATCTAAATTTGATAATTTATTAAAAAAGCCAAATGGAATAATATTGGTTACAGGTCCTACAGGAAGTGGAAAAACTACTACATTATACACAGCTTTAAAACAGTTAAATTCTATAGGTAAGAATATTATAACCTTAGAAGATCCAGTAGAATATAGGTTAGATGGAATCAATCAAGTTCAAATCAATCCTAAATCTAAATTAACGTTTTCATCAGGTCTAAGATCAATATTAAGGCAAGATCCAGATATTATTATGATTGGAGAAATAAGAGATGAAGAGACTGCTCGTTTAGCTATTAGAGCTGCCATAACGGGTCATCTTGTAATAAGTACAATGCATACTAATGATGCACCTTCTACCATTTCAAGATTAACAGATATGGGAATAGAACCTTATTTAATAGCTTCAGCAACAATAGGTATAGTGGCTCAAAGATTAGTTAGAAGAATATGTGAAAATTGTAAAAGAGAATATAAAATATCAAATGAAGAAAAAGAAATGTTGAAAGTATCTAATGATATAAAATTGTATACGGGTAATGGATGTAATAGATGTTATTATACAGGATTTAAGGGTAGAATTGCAATTCATGAAATATTAGATATAGATAAAAATATTCGAATGTCAATAAATAATAATGAATCTATAGATAAAATAAGATATAAAGCAAAAAAAAATGGTATGGGTTCTTTATGGGAGAGTAGTAAGGAATTAGTAATAAAAGGAATAACATCAATAGATGAGTTATTGAAAGTAGTATATACGACGGAGTAGGTGATTTTATGAATTTAGAAAACTTATTATATAACGCAATAGAAATGAAAGCTTCCGATTTACATATTACTGTAGGATACCCACCAGTATTAAGAATTAATGGTGATATTAAAAAAATAGATAAGGAACCTTTAACAGAAGAAAATAATTATAATTTGGTTAAAAAAATATTAGATGAAAATGAATTTAAAATTTTAAATAAGAAAGGACAAATAGATAAATCTTATTCTCATAAAGAAATAGGAAGATTTAGAGTTAATGTATATAAACAGAGAGGTACTTATGGTATTGCTATTAGAATAGTATCTCTAAAAATTCCTACAATTGAGGATTTACGACTACCATCTATAATCAAAGAATTAATAAAAAAGAAAAGTGGATTAGTATTAGTTACTGGGACAACAGGAAGTGGAAAAACAACTACATTAGCTTCTATGTTGAATGAAATTAATATGACACAAAAAAGTCATATATTAACTTTAGAAGATCCAATAGAGTATTTACATAAACATAATAAAAGTATAATTAATCAAAGAGAAATTGGTACAGATACTTGTTCTTTTGTTGACGGATTAAGGTCAGCTTTAAGACAAGATCCAGATGTTATTTTAGTAGGAGAGATGAGGGATTTAGAAACAATATCAACTGCTCTTGTTGCAGCGGAAACAGGTCATTTAGTATTCTCTAGTTTACATACTGTAGGAGCAGCTAAGACAATAGATAGAATTATTGATATATTTCCTACTTATCAGCAACAACAAATAAAAGTACAATTGTCTAATGTATTAGAGGGGATTATATCTCAACAATTAATTCCTAATAAAGATAATACAAGAAGAGTATTAGCTGTTGAAACTATGATATCAACATCTGCCATTAAAAATTTAATTAGGGAAGGAAAATCTCATCAAATTCAAACTGCTATAATAACAGGAAAAAAATATGGAATGGAAAGCATGGATAATAATTTACTTGATTTATATAGAAAAAATATTATAAAAAAGGATACTTTAGAAAAATATTTAATTAATAATGATATCATTGGAGAATATATTTAAATATAAATTGAAGGAAGATAAAACATGCCAAAGTTTAAATATGCTGCTATTAAAGATGATGGTAAAAAAATAAATGGCACTTATGATGTAAATACTGAAGAAGAAGTTATAGCAATGTTAAGGAGTAATGGATATTATACAATTTCTGTTGAACTTATAAAAGGAAGTAAAGAAATAAAGAAGTTTTCTTTTAATAAAGTCAGTTCAAAGGATATATCAGTATTTGCAAGACAATTTTATACAATGTTAAATGTTGGGATATCGATATTAACAATTTTAGATATATTAAGTAAGCAGACTATAAACAAAAAATTTAAAAAAGTTATAATAGATATTCATGAAAATTTACAAAAGGGGTTAACCTTTTCAGAATCTGTTTCTAAACATGAAAAAATATTTCCTAAGTTATTTATTAATATGATGGTTGTTGGAGAAAATAGTGGTAATCTAGATATAATGATGGAAAAAATGGCTAATCATTATGAGAAAGAAAATAAAATAAATAATAAAATAAAAAATGCAATGATTTATCCAATAATATTATCCATAGTATCAATAATTGTTGTGATGTTTTTATTAATTGTTGTAATGCCTACCTTTATAAGTATGTTTGAAAGTAATGGAGCTCCATTACCTATACCAACGAAGATTTTATTAAAAATAAGTTATATTATAAAAGATTTTGGATATATTTTTTTAGGAGTAATTTTAGTATCAGTTTATCTTTTAAAAAAATATAAAGATACAGATAAAGGAAGATATACTATTGATAAATTCAAGTTAAAAATTCCCGTTTTAAATAATATATTAAAGATTGTGATGACATCTAGGTTTACTAGGACTTTATCTATGCTACAATCCAGCGGCATTTCATTAATTAGCTCTTTAGACTTAATAGAGAATATATTAGGTAATAAGGTAGGAAGTAATTTATTAAGAGAAACCAAAGAACAAATAAGAAAGGGAAAGTCTTTAGGAAAAGTTATGGAAGGGACAAGCTTATTTCCGCCAATGTTAACTACAATGATTAAAATTGGAGAAGAATCAGGAGCTTTAGATGATGTATTAAATAAAACAGCAGATTTTTATGATGAAGAATTAGAATCAGTTATAAGAAAGTTTACATCATTACTTGAGCCAATAATGATAATAATAATGGCAATAGTAATAGGAGGAATAGTAATAGCTATGGTACTTCCTATGTTTGATATGATAAATATAATATCTTTCTAGAATTAAGGTTTAAATGGGGTGAAGTTAAATGATAAAGATAATTGGGAAAAGAATTAATAATAATAGGGGTTTTACATTATTTGAGGTTATATTGGTATTAACGATTTTGGGTATTATAGCAATAATAGCAGTACCAAAGTTTATGAATATACAAGCTGATGCAAAAAGTAAAGCAGATGAAGCTACGGCGGTAAATATTGCAAAAGCAGGAGAGTTAGCATGTATACAAAATCCAAACGAAATTATTGATATTGATTATCTTGTTGATAATGATTATTTAGATAAAGAACCAAAGGCACAGAAAAAAGATGAAACTGGATTTATTATATCAGTTAATTCAGATGGGAAAATAACTGTAAATTATAGTGGAGAAAACGGCTCTCAATTATATCCAATAAATAACAGCAAATGATTATGCTATTAATAACAATATTAGGAGCAATAATAGGCTTATTTTTAAATATATATATATATTGTATTTTTAATAATAAATTCATATTATGTTCTCAATTTAAACTAAGGAGTTTTATTCCCATATTCAGATATATATTTTTAGAGAGAAGATGTAAACATAATAAAAATAAAATATTTATTCAAGTTTTATTAGTAGAATCCTTAAATGGTTTATTATATTTATTCATATATTTGAAATTTGGATTAAATATAATTTCTATTATTTATATGATATTATTTAGTATTTTAATAATAATAAGTTTTGTTGATTATAATTGTCAGATTATACCTGATGAAATAATAATTTTTGGCATCATACTTGTTTCTATAATCCATATATTACATAAATTTCCCATATCTTTATTCAATGGTTTAATAGGAGTATTAATAGGTGGTGGACTGTTTTTAATAATTGCAATAATATCAAAAGGTGGAATGGGTGGAGGAGATATTAAACTTATAGCGTTATTAGGTTATCTTCTAGGAATTAGGATTTTAATGGTAATATTTTTATCTTTTATATTAGGAGCTATAATATCAATTGTACTTTTAGTAGGTAAAGTAAAGTCTCGAAAAGATTTTATATCTTTTGGTCCATTTATAGCTATTGCTGGAGTTTTAGTTATATTATTTTCGGAGAAATTATTAGAGATTTATTTTCATTATATTTTAAAAGTTTATTAAGTTTTCAATAAATCTTTAAATGAAATAGGAGGAGTTATGGTTAATAAAAAAATTATTTCATTAGATATTGGTAATGAAAAAATAAAGATAGTAAAAGGTAGAAATTGCAAGAATAATATATTTATAGAAAATGCTATTTCCATAGATACTCCTAAAAATTCTATAATTGATGGAAATATCATTAATATTGATTTATTGTCTTCTTATATGAAAGAGAATTTATATAAGAATGATTTAAAAGGTAATAGAGGAATAATTACATTAGATTATTCTAGTATTATAACTCGAGAAATAAATTTACCTTATGTAAAAGAAGAAGAACTTAAAAGAATGATTAAGTATGAAATAGAACAATTAATTCCTATAAATATAGATGATTATGTAATTGATTATAAAAAAAGAGAAGAATTCATAGAAAATAATATAAAAAAACTAAGATTATTAGTAATAGTTATGTCTAAAAAAGCGATAAAAGATTATATAAAATTGTTGAAGAATATAAAATTAAAATCTTATTCATTAGATTTAAATTCTAATGCTATATCTAAATTAATAAGTAGAAACCTAAGAATAAATGGAAAAGAAGTTAAAAGCAATGAAACAATAGTTTTTTTAGATATAGGATATAGAAATATAAATATCAATATTATTTCTAATTATATAAGTGATTTTAATAGAATTATTGAATGTGGAAGTAGAGATATTGATACAAAGATTGCCAATTATTTTAATATAAAACTATCAGAAGCTAAATTAATTAAGGAAGAATTTGATTTTGAAAAAAATAATACTAATTCTTTTAATGGTGTAAGTAATATTATAATAGATATTTTGGATGATTGGATTTCACAAATTGATAGAATATTTAGTTATTATAAAAAGCTTAGTATAACTAATAGAATAGATGAAATATATGTTTATGGTGGAGGATCAAAATTAAAAGATTTAGATAAATATTTCAAAAATGAATTTAATATTAAAACATATATATTAAAGGATATCTCACCATTGAAAAAGGGAAAGAAAGTTAAAAATATAGATTTAACAAAATATCTTAATAATATTGGAGCTATGATAAGGTTTTAGGAAGGTGAAATCGTGTTAGATATAAATTTGTTTTCATCATATATTCAAAAACAGAAACAAGATAAAATTTTATTTAAATATATATTTATTAGTTTAGTTATTATTATTTTCATAGGCATTCTATATACTATTTGGTATCATAATAAAATAAATAAATTAGAAAATAATATTGAAAAAATAAATAGTTCTTTAAGTTCTAATGATACTAAATTAAGATTAATAGAAATAGATAGAAAGAGAAAAAAACTTAATAGTTTAGATAAATATTACAATTTAGTATCAGATGTAGATAATCAAATGGAAAATATAAATAAAATAAATACAAATATTATATATAGTATTAATTCAAGTATACCTAATTCTATTTATTTTAATTCTATGAATATATCTAATAATATAGTAGAAATTCAAGGAATAAGTAATGACAAGATATCATTGGCTCAATTTCAAGAAAGATTAAATGAAAAAGCAGAATTCTCAAATATATATATTAATTCTATAATTAAAAATACTCCAATAAATAATTATACATTTATTCTTACTTTGAAGATTGAAGGTGACAATAATGATATTAAGTAAAAGAGAAAAAATATTATTATATATTAGTGGAATTTTATTGGTTTTTTTTATTATATATAATTTCATATTATTACCTCAATTAACAAAATTAAAGGAATTAAGTAGTCAATCTAAAGAATTGGAAAAAGATTTATTAGATGCTGAAACAAGTATAAATTTGATAGAAGATTTAGATGAAAAAATAAATTTAAAAGAACATAAAATTATAAATTTAACAAGTGATTTATTTCCTTCTTTACAACAAGAGGAGATATTAACATTATTAGATAGTTTTATAAAAGATTCTAATATAAGAGTTCAATCTATTAATTTTTCAGAAATAAAATTTGATTCTATAGAAAATAATGAGATAGATAAGGATGATAAAAATAATAATTCTAATGAACATAGTGATTCAATTGAAAACAATAACAATTTTAATGAAGAAAAAGATAGTATAGAATTGGAAAAAGAAATATTTATAGAAAATATGTCTGCAACAATAATATATTCAGGAGCTTATCATGAAATCATAGATTTTTTATCTTATATAGATAATTTTGATAAAAATATAATAATAAAAAATATAAATATAATAGAAAATGATGAAGAAGTTTCAGGTGATATTGTATTAGATTTCTATGGAATACCTAAAGTTAATTCTTCTGATAAAGAATTTATACATATACCGAATAGTAGTATAAATGGTAAGAAGAATCCTTTTGAAATCCAATAATACATTAAAGATCAATAATATATTACTGATTTTTAATAAAGAGGAGATTATTATGAAAAGAATAATATTTAATAATAAAGGTATTTCGCTTTTAGAATTAATTATTTCATTAGCATTATTGGGAATAATAATTATACCTATTAGTTCTCTTTTTATAGGATCCGCTAAAGCTAATAAGGCTACTAATGATAAAATAATTGCATCATGTATAGCTCAAAGAGAGATAGAAAGGATTAAATCCTTAGAAAAATTAAGTGAAGAAAATTCAATTGATAAAGTACAAGATAAGGAATATGAAAATTTTTTTTATGAAATAAATATATTAGAAATAAATAATTATTTAAATTTAGATAATAAAGAAATTCTAATTAATAACAATATAAATTTGAATACATATAATTTAAATAATAATGAATATTATTTTTTAAAAATAAATGATAATGGTAGTTATACTCTCTCTATAGAGCCTAGTGATGAGTTTAAAAGAGGATTTAATGGAATATATGAATTTGAGAATGAAAAAAATAATACTAAAAAAGTTATTAATTTATTGTTAGATATAGAAGGTGAATCAAAATCTAAACTTAAAGTTTCAAACAATATTGATGGAATTTTAAATATTTATATCAGAAAAGGACAAGCTATTCAGATAGATAATTTGTTAGGAGATATTAAAGTATATAGAAATTATGTAGATGCTGATGAAAAAAATAAACTAGAAGCTATAATTTATGAAATTAATATAAGAGTATATAGAGGAGATAAATTGTTAGAAGAATTTAATGCTTATAAAAATATAATTTAATAATGATAGGTGGTATTATGAACTTGAAATTTATGAACAATAAAGGTTCCACATTATTGATTGTATTGATAGTTTTTTCTATATTAACCATGTTAGGTACAACTTTATATACTATAGCCGTTAATAATTATAAAGTTGAAAATGTTAATGAAGAATTAAAGAAAAATTTATATTTGGCTGAAGCTGGAGTAGAAGAAGCTTATTCATTGATAGTTAAGACCATTTATGAAGCTATAAATGAAGGAAATAAAGAAGCTTCAAAAGTTATCAAAAATATAGATTTAAGTGATATGAAAAATGATTATATAACAGAAGATAATTCTATAAATTTTAATAAATTGATGGAAAATCAAGAAATTGTTTTCAAATCAGTATATAAAAGTTATTTAAATGAAAATTTAATTAAAAATTTAGAGAATGAAGCAAATTATAATTTAATAGAAAAAGACCATCATATGATTACTACTGATTATGATAACAGTGAAAATATTATTAAAGTTACATCTGTTTATACAAAAGAAAATATAAAAAAGAAAGTAACTGTTTCATATAAATTATTAGAACCAATGTATAATCAAATTTATTATTATGAAAGTAATGTAGTAAAAGTTCCTAAAGATACATTAATTTCTAAAGTATTATGTACAGAAAAGAATTTAATAAATAATTCTAAACAACTAGAAATTAATGGTGATAGTCATATTAGAAAAAATTTTCTTGTAGGTTCTTATGATCATAGTCCTGTTAAAGAAGTTATAATTAATGGTAATGTTATAGTACAGAGAGATATGAAAATGAATTCTAAAAAAAATAAAAATATTACTTTAAATGGTACAATACATAGTGAAAATTTTATTATAAATGAAAACTCTAACATAGAAATACATGAGCTATATACTAAAGATGATTTAGAAATTTATGGTAATAAATCAATTGTAAATATTTTTAGATATTTTGGATATACGGATGGTAGAGAAGCTACAAAATCTTCTGAGTCTAGTAGCATAAATATTCAATCAGAAGATTTGGGAAAGGAAAATGGTACTAGTCTTAATATTATTGATGAGATGAGAATATTAGGTACAGCTTTTATAGAGAAAACAGGAGATACAAAATATAAAGATTGGCAATATCAAACTGGAGAGTCTATAACAATAAATGAAAATTATTTAATTTATACAGATATATATAGTGAATTGCAAGATTTATATTATAAAGATTATCCACCCTTTGTTTTTGTAGAAGGTGATCTGAATAAAGGAAAGTTTAAACCTCATGATAAAGCCTACCATTTTAGTAACAACTATGATAAATTTAAAGGTTTAACCTTAGGAGGAAGGAATATAAATATACCAGAAGATAATATAACTACATTAGGGGTTACAATGGATGATGGCAATATTAAAGAGCCAGTAGGAGATATTGACTTAAGTAAAGAAAAATTATCAAAAGAAGTAGAAAAATTAAATGGAGAGCTTAAACAGGGAATAATTAACAGACTAGATATTAATAGTAATAAAAATAATAATTTTTCTGTTAGTGAAGATGGAGAAATATTTTGTATCACAGATAAAGATATATATATTTCTGGATATGATAATTATTTAGATAGAGAAAATTTTATAAATGGAAAAAATAACTTGAAAGGATTAATTGTTACTAGTGGGAAAGTTATATTTTCAGGAGATGTGAATTTTACTGGAATTATTATAGCTGGAGACGATATAGTTATGACTGATAATAGTATAATAAAATTAAAGTATGATAAAGATTATTTATTATCATTACTAGGTAAAAATTTAACGATCATAAAAGATTTATTTAAAGAAGAACCTGAAGAATATATACCTACCTTAATATATGAAAATTTAGGTATAAAAAATAATAATGTAAATATAGACAAGTTTATAGAATTAGAATCATGGGAATCAAATTAATTAATAAGGTGATAGAAGATGAAGTCTAATAATAAAGGCTTTACTTTAATAGAATTATTAGTTAGTATAAGTTTGTTGAGTTTAATAATTATATCTATATTTTCATTTTTTTTATCGAATTTAAACAATTTTGATAAAACTGAAAATGACATTATACTTCATCAAAATGCCAGAAGTTCCATTGAGTTTATTACAGATAAAGTTATGGAATCTAAAGGCATAAGTAAAGTATGGGATGATGATAGAAATGATGTTAGTTATAATTATCAGAATGGGGAAGAAATATTTATATCAGCTTTTTTATTAGATACATGTGAATATAAATCAGATAATCATATATATAACAAATCAATTTTTACAATTAATAAATTAAAAGATGAAGATATAAAAAAAATAAAATTTGGATGGGTAAATGATAAATATATCAATACTTATTATCATTATGTAGTCCAAGCTAATATGGAAGTATCGTTTTATATTGATAAAATAAAATTACAAAAATTAAATTCTAATAGCATAAATATTGTGTTATATTTTAAAAAAGATGATTATGTAATAGAACCAGTAGAGACAAATATATATTTTCGAAATTCTTATTAATGTATAAAAAAATTTAAATAATAAAATTAGATTTTTAGTAGGTGAATAGTATGAATAATAAAGGAATCACAATTGTAGAGTTGATTCTTGTTTTATCTATTTTTCTTGTTATTATTGGGATTATTTTGCCTAGAATAGATATTAGTGATTATATACTTAAAAGTTATGGTAGAAAATTAGTTAGTGATTTAAATTATATAAAGATTAATAGTATGTCTAATGGTATAGGTGCTAGTAATAGAATTATTTTTAATGAAAAAAGATATAATATTAAAGTTGGAAATAAACCTTCTAAAAATATATACTTAAAATCTAATTATAAAATTTCACAAAATATAAGTAGTAATAGAATTTATTTTAATCCTAATGGTTCTCCTTCTCAAGCTTGTACTATTACAATTTTCAATAATGATAATGAAAGATATATAGAAATAACTATAACTCCAGCTACTGGTAGAATTCATATGTATGATAAAATAAGACAAGGATATAATGAAAATTTGAAATACGAATAAAGAAGTATTATAAAAGCTATAGAGATAGTATCAAATAATGTTAGACATTAATAATATTTAAATAGATGGTGGTAAAATGAAAAGTAATTTAGTTCTAATAGGATTTATGGGAACAGGAAAAACTACAAATGGTAGAAGATTAGCAAGAAAACTTCATAAAGAATTTGTTGATACAGATACTCTAATAGAATCTAGAAGCAATATGTCAGTTGAAGAAATTTTTAGTAGTTATGGTGAAAAATATTTTAGAAAATTAGAAAAGAAGATTGTTAGAGAAATAAGCAAAAAAAATAATAAAGTTATATCTACTGGTGGTGGAATTATTTTAAATCCAGAAAATATTCAATTATTAAAAGAAAAAGGATATATTTTTTTATTAGAAAGTTCTGTAGATAATATAGTGTATAATTTAAAAAATTCTTATAAAAGAAGACCGTTATTAGAGAAAAAAAATTGGAAAAGTGAGATAATTAAATTGCTAAATATTAGAAAAAAATTGTATTATAATAGTGCCGATTTTATAATTCGAGTAGATAATAAAAAGCATTATCATATTGTTAATGAAATAAGTAAGATATATTCTAGAAATGTTAATAAGGATATTAAATTTAATTATAAAAAATATAAAAATAATAAAATTAATTATTGAATAGATAATTAGTATTATCTATTCAATAATTTAAAATTATGTTAATATATAATAGTGGTATTTTGAAAAGCATATGATAATAATTTATAATTAAATATTGATTAGACTTTTTAAATTATAAATTTTATAGGGTTGAAATTGTGAAAATATTATGGAGGTATAAAATGAATAGAATAAATAGACTATTGGATAATTTTAAAAAGTACAATACTGATGGTGTGCTTATTTTTAAACCAGAAAATCGAAAATATTTTAGTGGTTTTACTGGGACAACAGGATATATAATTATAACTAGATAAGGATAGAATTTTTGTTACTGATGAATCGGGTGTATATATACCTGGCTTTGGTGGGGTAAGAATTGAAGATTTAATATTAGTTACAGAAGATGGGTGTGAAATTTTATCAAAATCAACAAAAGGTTTATTAGAATTAAATATTTAGGAGGATATTATTATGATTATGGCAGGAGATTTTAAAAAAGGATTAACAATTGAAATTAATGGAAATATTTATCAAATAATTGATTTTCAACATGTAAAACCAGGAAAGGGAGCTGCATTTGTAAGAGCAAAAATAAAAAATCTAAAAACAGGTGCTATTAAAGAAGATACTTTTAATCCATCTGAGAAATATCCAAAAGCTCATATTGAAACTAAAGAGATGCAATATTTATATAGTGATGGAGAGTTATATAACTTTATGGATACAACAACTTATGAACAGATGGCTCTTAATTATGATCAAGTTGAAGATGCAATAAAATATATTAAAGAAAATGATATTGCTATAATGAAATTTTATGAAGGCAAGCCTTTCCAAGTTGATGCTCCCAATTTTGTTGAATTAACAGTTGTTCATGCAGAACCTGGTGTTAAAGGAGATACTGCGACAGGCGCTACTAAACCAGCAGAGGTTGAAACAGGTGCAGTAATTAATGTACCATTATTTGTTAATGTTGATGATAAAATTAAAATAGATACTAGAACAGGTGAGTATTTGTCAAGAGTTTAGGTTATAATATATATATATATAAATAAGGAGGTATTTTATGGATAATTTATTTGAAAAAGTATCATATTTAAGAGGTTTGGCTGATGGTTTAGGTATTGATGAAAGTAGTAAAGAAAGTAAATTATTATTAAGTATTGTTGATGTATTAGATGATATTGTAGAAACTATAGACGATTTATCTATAGAACAGGATGAAATTGGAGAATATGTTGATTATATTGATGAAGATCTAGCAGATATGGAAGAAGATATTTATGGAGAAATTGATGAATTTGATGAAGATTATGACGATTACTATGAAGATGAGGAGTACATAGAAGAATAATTAAATTATAAAAAATTCCCTAAGTGATTAATCACTTAGGGGATTTTTTATTTTATAAAAAATTATTTAAATTAAGGTAATATTATTTGAAAGAAATTAATACTTATATATATAAGGAGGGACAGGTTATGGAAGAACTAAAGAATAATAAAAATTCAATATATGATTTAAAAAGATTCAATAATATTATATCGAGGCTAGATATAATATTGGAAAATGTTTTAAAAAATATACCTATTGGATATAAAAATTCGGTAGAGGAAATTAGGTTAAGAATTCAAAAGCCTCTTATGATAGATGTGAGAGGTAAAGATTATTTTATTACTGAAAATGGGCAATTAACAAAAGATAGTATGAGAGGATATATTATTAAAAAAGAGAATATAAAGAAAAGTTTTGAAAGATTATGTGAATATTCTATATATGCTGTGGAAGATGAAATTAGAAATGGATTTATTACTATTAAAGGAGGACATAGAATCGGTATATCTGGAAAAGTAATTTATAAAAATAAATGTATTTCTACAATAAAAGATATATCATCAATTAATATTAGAATAGCAAGAGAGAAAATAGGAGTTTCTAAAAATATTATTGGCTATTTAGTGGACAAGGATAGTATATATAATACGCTTATAATTTCTCCACCTCAATGTGGGAAGACAACGTTATTAAGGGATATTATAAGAAGTATAAGTAATGGAATTAGTGAGTATGGTATAAGAGGTCTTAAAGTAGCTGTAATAGATGAAAGGTCTGAGATTGGTGGTATATATCAAGGAATTCCTCAAAATGATTTAGGAGTTAGGACTGATATTTTGGATAGAGTAAATAAATATGATGGTACATTAATGATGTTAAGATCCTTATCACCACATGTTATTGCTACTGATGAATTAGGAGATAAACTTGATATTGATGCAATAAATAATTCTTTAAAAGCAGGAGTAAAAATACTTACAACAATTCATGGAGCAAATATAGAAGATATTAAAAATAAACCAAATATATCATTGATAATGAAAGAAAAAATATTTCAAAGAATAATTATCTTAGATAATTCTAAAGGAGTAGGAACAGTAAAAGATATTGTAGATGGAAAAACAAATAAGTCTCTTATTAATAATAGAGGAGGAATCATATGATCTTAATAAAGTTATTAGCTTGTGGAATGATTATTATTCCTAGTACAATTATGGGAATAATGATGGGGAAAAAATATTCTAATAGAGTTAATAATATTACATCTATTATTAATTGTTTACTTGTATTAGAAACTGAAATTATACATTTGTCTAATCCAATTAATGTAGCTTTTAAAAATGTAGATGAGAAAGGTAATAACAAAATTTCTTGTATTTTTCCTAATATAGTAGAAATATTGAATTCTAATCGAGAAATGAGTTTATTTAGAGCATTTAAAAAAGAATTAATTGTAAATAGAACAAAATATAATTTTACGAAAGAAGATGAAGAAATAATTTTATCGTTAGCTAAGGTGATAGGGGTTACAGATAAAGAAGAACAGAAAAAACATTTTAATACTGTTATTCAACAGTTAAAAATACAAAGAAATCAGGCAATTGAAGAGAGTAAAAAAAATGAGAAATTATATAAAAAACTAGGTGTAATATTTGGATTATTATTAATATTAATTTTAGTTTAAAGGAGAGTTTGATATGAGTATAGATATTATTTTTAAGATTGCAGGTATAGGTTTGCTTGTATCGGTGACGAATCAAATATTAACTAGAGCAGAAAGAGAAGAGATGGCTACTATGGTAACTTTAGTTGGAATTGTTATGGTATTAACTATAGTAATAGATTTAATAATTGATTTATTTAATAATGTCAAATCAATTTTTCAATTATATTAAGAGGGATTTAAAATGAATATTATACAAATAGTTGCTATTGGATTAGTTTCTACTGTAATTATGATTATTTTGAGAGAAGAAAGACCAGAAATAGCTGTAGTACTAAGTATTGCAACCGGAGCTTTAATATTTATTTTTATTATTGATAAGGTAGTCTATGTAATAGATGTACTGAAAGATTTATCGAATAAAGCAGATTTGGATTTTATATATTTTACAACTATATTGAAAATAATTGGAATTGCATATGTTTGTGAATTTGGTTCTCAAATTGCAAAAGATGCAGGAGAAGAGTCAATTGCTACAAAGATTGAATTAGCTGGTAAAGTAATGATATTAGTAATTTCAATTCCTATTTTAATGGCTCTTTTAGATTTGATTATAAAAATAATGCCTTAAAGGTGTGGGTTATGAGAAAAACTATAAGTTTAATTTTATTAATTATATTAATGATTACATGTTCATATGCTTATGCAGAATCAGAAGATAATGAAACAAATATACCTTATGAAGTTATAGATAAACAATTAGATAGTTTAAATATAAAAGAAGTAACAAATATAATAAAAGAAATAAATTATGATACTGGAGAGTACTTTGGAGATTTAGAATTTAATTCTTTAATAGAAAAAATAATAAAGGGAGAAAAAATATTTGAAGAAGATAGAATATTAAATGGAATATTAAAATTAGTATTAAATGAACTAATGGAAAATATGAGTTTAATAATACAAATATTATTGTTATCAATAATATCTGCTATATTAATGAATCTTCAAAAAGCTTTTGATAATAAAGCGGTATCAAATACGGCACAATTTATTACTTATATTATACTTATATCAATCGTAATAAAGAGTTTTGTTTTATCAATGGAAATAGGTAAATCTACGATAGATAATATGGTGGTATTTATGCAAGCCTTATTACCAGTATTATTTGTATTACTAATGGCTGTAGGTGGACTAGCTTCTTCGTCATTATTACATCCATTAATATTAGGTTCATTAGGATTATTTAGTACATTAATAAAGGAAATAATAATACCCTTGATATTCTTTTCTACAATATTAGGATTAGTAAGTAATATTTCAGATAGAATACAGGTTGATCGTGTATCAGGTTTATTAAGAGAAATATCTGTTGTAGTTTTAGGAGCTTCATTTACTATATTTATGGGTATTATGTCCATTCAAGGAATAAGTACAGCTCAAATTGATGGTATTACTATTAGAACAGCTAAATTTGCTGTTGATAATTTAATTCCAGTAGTGGGAGGATTTTTGTCAGATGCAATGGATACTGTTGTGGGGTGTTCTTTGTTATTAAAAAATTCTGTAGGTGTAATAGGAGTAATGACATTATTTCTTATTGTTATAATTCCTGCAATTAAATTAATATCTATAATATTTGCATATAGGATAACGGCAGCCATTATTGAACCAATATCTGACGAAAGAATAGTAAAGGGTTTAAATAATGTTAGTAAAGCACTAATAATATTGTTAGGATTATTATTGACGGTGACTCTTATGTTTATTATAGCTATAACAATAATAGTTGGAGCAGGAAATGTTAGCTTAATGATGAGGTAGGTGTTAATTATGATTGAATTTTTGAGACAATGGATTATGAACATTGTAGTAGTTTCCATATTTATTGCTTTATTAGAAGCTATTTTACCTGATAATAACTTTAAAGGATATGTAAAAATGATAAGTGGATTCTTAATGATAATTGTTTTGCTGAATCCATTCATAAAATTAATATCAAACAACATAAGTATAGATAAGGAAGTCTTTGCAAATATTGATAGAAATAATGAAATAGAGAATTCAAAAGAAAATATTACTATTTCCAATGAAGATCAAATTAAAAATTTATATATAGATAAAATTAAAAATAATATTATATATTCGGTAGAATCAAACTTTCAATATGATGTTATGGATGTAGACATTGAAATGTCAGAAGGAAAAGAAACATATGGTGAAATTTTAGAAGTGAGTCTTAATATTATTAAAAATGAAAATAAGGATATGAAAAATAATAAAATAGTTATAGAGGAAATTGAATCATCAAATAGCAATGATAAAAATAATAAAGAAGAAATTAATTATGACGAATTAAAGGAGTATATTTCTAAAGAATATAACATACCATTTGAAAAAATTACAATTAATGAATGATAGGAGGAATACTGTGAAAAAAGAAAAAATTTTAGATAATTTGATACAAAAAGTATCACAGAATAAAAAATATACTAATTTAGCTATTATAATATCTATTGGAATTATGATTTTAATAGGATTAACTGTATTTTATGATAATGATAATGGAGTAAATAAAATTATAGATGATGATGATAGTGATGAAGATTATAGTGAAAACAATATGAGTGACTATGCTAAAGAAATAGAGATAAAATTAAAGAAAATTTTAAGTGAAATGGAGGGAGTTGGTGAAGTAGAAGCAATGGTAACATTAGTAGAAAATTCCGAAAGTGTACCAGCAACAGATAAAACCACAAATAAAGAAAGTACCATAGAAAATGATGCTCAAGGAGGAAACAGAGAAGTTGTAAGGGAAGAGAATACAGAAAAAGTAGTAATTACTGGGAATCAAAATTCTATGATGACATTAAAAGAAGTTAAACCTGAAATCAAAGGTGTAATAATAGTAGCTCAGGGGGCTTCAGATATAAATGTAAAAGAATCTATTTATGAAGCTGTTAAAACTGTCTTAGGATTAAGTGGAAATAAGGTGGAAGTTTATGTTAAAAAATAAAAATGGGGGAATAATAATGATAATAAGAAAGAAAACCGTTTATTTAGTTTCTTTAGTATTAATGTTAGTAATGGTAGGATTTATAAATCATAAATTATCAAAGGAAACAGCGATTGAATCATCTGAAGATTATCAAGGCTATGAAGAAGAATTAATGGAAGTAGAAAATGAGAATAGTGATTTGGTAGAAGTTGTAAATGAAGAAGACACAGAAGAAGCATCGGCTGAAGAGGAAGAAAATGAAGAAAATATAGAAGTGGTTGATAGTACTGATACAGAAGTAGAAAATGTTACTTCAGAAGTAAATAAAGAGATAAATTCTACTATTAGTAATGAAAAAAACATAGAAAAAAGTAATTACTTTGTAGAGTATAGAGTAGAAAGAGATAAGATGAGAGCAGAGTTAATAGATAGATTAAAAGAAATTGTTAATAATGAAGGAACTAGTCAAAGTGTTAGAGATAGCGCTCAGGAAGAAATCATTGAGGTGGGTAATATTACTGAAAAAGAATTACTTATAGAAGGTTTAGTTAAATCTAAAGGATTTGAAGATGCTTTAGTACTTATTAGTGATAATGGGGCAAGGATAGTAATAAATAAGAAAGAATTATCAGAAAAAGAAGTTATGCAAATATTAGAGATTGTTACATCAGAAACTGATTTGAAAGCAGCTGATATAAAAGTGATGAGTAAGCAAAGTTAATATTTGTAAAGATACTTTGAATTTGATATAATTATTTTGTAATTATAGTTATGCAGGAGGTGCAGTTATGGCTGATATAAATAATGATAAGCAATTTGAAAACGGACAAATTAAAATTTCAGATGAAGTTGTAGAAACAATTGCAGGGTTAGCAGCTACGGAAATTGAAGGCGTTGCTGGTATGAGTGGAGGATTTACTGGTGGAATAGCAGATATTTTAGGTAAGAAAAACTTATCTAAAGGAGTTAAAGTTCAAGTAGAAGATAAGGATACATCTATTGATTTGTACATAATAGTAAAATATGGAGCTAAAATACCAGAAGTAGCATGGAAAATTCAAGAAAGTGTTAAAGATGCTGTGATAAATATGACTGGTTTAAAAGTATTGGAAGTTAATATTCATGTTCAAGGTGTTGAGCTTGAGAGAGAAGATTCATCAGATGATGAGGAACTTTAATAAGGTTATAAATACATATGATTAACCCTCTGATTATCAGGGGGTTAATTTAAAATAGGAGGAAGTTGTATGGGAAGAAGAAATGCAAGAGAATCTTCAATGAAATTATTATATCAATTAGAGTTAAACAAGGATTTTAATGAAGAAACAATTGAGAGTTTTTTTAATAATGAAGATTTTTCAAATGAAGATTTTTCAAAAGATGAACAAAAATATATAGATCATTCAATTAGAACTATAAAGGAAAAATTAAATGTAATTGATGAAAATATTGAGAAGCATATTAATGGTTGGAAAAAAGATAGACTTTCAAAAGTGGACTTAGCTATATTGAGAATAGCTATTTATGAAATAATGTATAGAGATGATATACCTACGGAAGTATCAATAAATGAATCGATAGAAATAAGTAAAAAGTTTAGCTCTGATGAGTCTAGCAAATTTATAAATGGAGTATTAGGTACTTTTGTTAGAAAAAACTATGAATAAGTATTACGTAGGTATAGATACTAGTGCATATACTACATCTATAGGAGTAGTAGATGATAAAGAGAATATCATAGCTAATTATAGGCAAATACTTAAAGTAAATAAAGGAAGTAGAGGTTTGAGACAGCAAGATGCTGTTTTTCAACATATAAATAATATTCCTGATATAATTTCTACATTAAAGAAAAAAATAAATATGAAAGATATTAAAGCTATAGGATATACTGATCAACCAAGAAATATTAAAGATTCATATATGCCAGTTTTTAATGTATCGAAAAGCTATGGTATATCATTATCTGAAGTACTTGGAATAAAAAGTTATAATTTTAGTCATCAAGAGGGACATATAGCTGCAGGATTGTATGATAAAAGTATCGATGAAAGTAAACCATTTATATGCATACATCTTTCAGGAGGAACTACAGAAGTATTATTAATACAGAAAAAGAATTCTAGGTATTTTATAAATATAATAGGTGGGACGAAAGATATAAGTGCTGGACAATTAATTGATAGAATTGGAGTGAAATTGCAATTAGATTTTCCTAGTGGAAAGTCTTTAGATAAGATTTCTAAAGAAGGATATGTTATTAAAGGTATACCTATAAGTATTAAAGAAAATTGGATTAATTTTTCTGGACCAGAAACTTACTTTATTAGATTAATTGAAAATAAAAAATATAAAGATTGTGATATTGCCAAATCTGTTTTTTATTGTATTAATAACTCATTAGAAAATATATTATTAAATATATTAAAAGAAAATAATGATATTGAGACTATTTTGATTGTAGGAGGGGTTGCTTCTAATACATTCTTAAGGGAAAATTTTTTAAAAAATTTTAATAATATAGGTAAAAATATTATATTTTCAGATGTGAATTTATCAACAGACAATGGAGTTGGAGTGGCTATATTAGCTAAAAATTTCAAAAAAAGGGAGAATTATAATGAGTAAAATTATGGACGGTAGGGAAATATCAAATACTATTTTAAATAGAATTAAAAAAGATATTTTAGATAAAATAGATAAAGGATTAAGAAGACCTTCTTTAGCAGTAATTTATGTTGGGAATGATAAAGGATCTTTAGCTTATATTAAGATGATAAAAAGAAAATCTGAAAAAATCGGAATTGATTGTAATATACATAAGTTTCATAGTGATATAACGGAAGAGAAATTATTGAATGAAATGGATAAACTTAATAAGGATTCTTTAGTGGATGGAATATTGTTACAATTACCTTTACCTAAAAAATTTAATCATAATTTAATAATCTCTAATATTAATCCAAATAAGGATGTAGATGGAGTACATTATTCAAATGCTGGGAAATTATATCAAGGAGATGAAGTTATTATACCATGTACTCCAAAAGGTATAATGAGATTATTAGAAGAATATAAAGTGGAAATTGAAAGTAAGAATGTAGTTGTTATTGGAAGAAGTAATATACTAGGAAAACCTATTAGTATGCTTATGTTAAATAGAAATGCAACTGTTACAATGTGTCATTCTAAAACTAAAAACTTGAGAAATGTAACAATGAATGCTGATGTAATAATAAGTTGTGTTGGTAAAGTTCGATTAATAGAGAAAGATATGGTAAAAGAGGGTTCAATAATAATAGATGCAGGTATAAATGATGTTGATGGAAAGATAGTTGGTGATGTAAACTATGATGAAGTAGAACAAAAAGCATCCTTAATAACTCCTGTCCCTGGAGGAGTAGGACCAATGACAATAGCTATGTTATTAGAAAATGTTATGGAGGGTTACTCGAAAAATGGAACTAAAACCATTTAAAGTTTCGGAATTAAATTCTTATCTAAAAAAAATATTAGAGGCAGATCCCATATTATGTAATATTAAAATTGAAGGAGAAATTTCTAATTTTAAATATCATTATAGTGGTCATATGTACTTTACATTGAAAGATTATAAAAGTAGAATAAGATGTGTTATGTTTAATGGAGATAATAAATATTTGAATTTTTCTCTAGAAGATGGTATGAGGATAATAGCTGAAGGATATGTTTCTATATATGAAAGAGATGGATGTTATCAATTATATATAAAAAAAATAAAAAAAGATGGTATAGGAGATCTTTATGTAAAGTATGAAAAATTAAAAAAGGAATTAGAAGAAGAAGGCTTATTTAGTACGATAAATAAGAAAAAAATTAATAGGAATCCAAAAAAAATTGGTATAGTAACATCTTCAACAGGAGCAGCTATAAGAGATATAATTACAGTAATTAAAAGAAGAAATCCAATGATAGATATGCTTGTATATCCAGTTCATGTTCAAGGGATATA
This sequence comes from Anaeromonas gelatinilytica, assembly GCF_016820635.1. Taxonomy (GTDB): domain Bacteria; phylum Bacillota; class Clostridia; order Tissierellales; family SIT17; genus Anaeromonas; species Anaeromonas gelatinilytica. Next base: position 27,282 of record NZ_WSFU01000127.1, read on the forward strand.
TTCTAAAGAAGAGATTTGTAAAGGGATAAGGTATTTCAATTTTAAAAAAGATGTAGACACTATTATTGTAGGTAGAGGGGGAGGATCTATAGAGGAACTTTGGTCCTTTAATGAAGAAGAAGTAGCTAGAGAAATATATAATTCTAAAATACCTGTTATATCAGCTGTAGGACATGAAACGGATTATACTATTGCAGATTTTGTAGCTGATTTAAGAGCTCCTACGCCTTCAGCAGCTGGGGAATTAGCTACGGAAGATATTGAAAATTTAAAAGATAGATTATTTAATATAAATATATTACTAATTGATTCTATTAATAGAATTATTCAAAATGAAAAAAATATATTAAATACCTTTAAAAAGTCTAGATTTTTTTCTGAACCATTATATTATATAAATCAATATAAACAAAGATTGGATTTTGAATTCAAAAAATTAATAAATACAGAACAGATATTAATTAATGATAGAAAAAATAAATTAAAAAATATAAAAGAGCAACTGAATAACTTAAATCCTACTTCTATATTAGAAAGAGGATATACCTATGTTGAAAATAATAAAAATATAATTAAGTCTGTTTCAAGAATAAATAAACATGATGAGATATTTATTCATTTTAAAGATGGTATAGTTAAAGCTAATGTAGCAAAAATTTATAACGGGGAGGAAAAATATAGTGGCTAAAAATGAAGAATTTAAATTAGAAGAAGCAATATTACAATTAGAAAATATTGTTGAGGATTTGGAAAATGGAGATTTAACAATAGATAATGCTCTTGATGAATTTAAAAAAGGTATAAAATTATATAATAAATGTTATAAGAAGATAGAAGAAACTGAAGGCGAGATTAAGTTGATTCTTGAAGATCAAAAGGGCAATTTTAATGAATCTAATTTTATGAATGTTGATTAGGAGGATAATATGAAGTTACAAGAAGAACTAATGAAATATAAAATACTCATAGAAGATGAGTTAAAAAAGGTAATTCCACAAAAAAATGTGCCACAAAAAATTCTTCTAGAATCTATGGAATATAGTCTTTTATCCGGAGGAAAGAGATTAAGACCGATACTTTTATTGAAGAGTTGTGAATTATTTGATGGGGATATAGAAGATGCGATACCATTTGCTGTTGCAATGGAAATGATACATACTTATTCATTAATTCATGATGATCTTCCTGCAATGGATGATGATGATTATAGAAGAGGTAATCTTACAAATCATAAAATATATGGTGAAGGTATGTCAATTTTAGCTGGAGATAGTCTATTAAATTATGCTTATGAAATTATGTTAAAGGTGTTAATAGAGAAAAAGGAACAATTAAAATATATAGATGCAATGAATGTGATTGCAAAAGCTGCTGGATTTAATGGCATGATAGGAGGACAAGTTGTTGATATTGATTCTGAAAATAAAGAAATTAATTCAGAGACATTAGACTTTATTCATTTAAATAAGACGGCCGCATTGATAGAAGCATCTTTAGTAGCTGGAGCTATTATTGGAGAAGGTGATTCTAAAGAGATTCAATTATTAAAGGATTATGGTAGATTAGTTGGTATATCTTTTCAAATAAGAGATGATATACTAGATATTATTGGTGATAAAGAAAAATTAGGTAAAGATATTGGTAGTGATGTTGATAATGATAAATCTACCTATGTATCCATACATGGAATGGATAAAGCCCTTAATGATTTAAAAAATTATAAGAATCAGGCTATAAGAATAATGAAAAAATTTGATAAAGATAGAAGCGAATTTTTTATTGAGTTATCTGATTATTTAATGAGTAGAACTAATTAAATTGTTATAATTGTTAATTTGAATATTGAAAATGCCTATGATATAATTAACCTGCTAAGAATGGTGCAGTATTCTAGTCAGAATGGCTAATTCTGAAGGCGGGGCTAAAAATCCGTCAAAGGGCATATCGATGAAGTTCCTGGTTATGGCTTGTGACGCCCAGTCAGGGGTCATTTCTGGGAGTAAGGAGGATGGGGCGATCCGCAAAGGCATGTGGGCGTTGACCCTACCTCCGTGGAGACCTATTTGTTTTGTAGGATAACCTGTTAGTAGTATAAGCTGCTGCAGTGTAGCCTGCCTTGAGTGAAATAGGTAGATAATAGTTGTGATTTGAAATTTTAGGGGCCCTATAAATGGACGATTTTGCTATTGAAACCTATTTTGCAAAAGAGGCTATGAATTAGCATGACTGTTGAGGAAAACTCCTAGACTGTTCATGAGAGAAATATATTGAGGATTGCAGTGTGGACTAAATGGCAATCTGGCTCTAGTATTAGGGACGAGATTAAAGGGAAACCGCTGTTATGGCGACAAGCAGTTCTTGTTCGGGAAATCCTGCCAGACCTCAAGCCGCAAAATTTACTCAATATATTGCCATTCTAAAGCTGGTAGCTTTTATGCTATCAGCTTTATTTAGATATGGTTATTTAGGTAAAGCTGAAAGTATAAAATGTTAGGAGGTATTTTTTGTCGAAACATAATAAGAGTATAAATAAAAGAAAAAAAAGTAAAAAAAATTATAAGTGGACATTAATCATATCAATATGGACTTTTTTTCTAGCCATTGCAGTTAGTATTCTTTCAGAAAATCTGATGAGAAATTTTGATATTCTTTTTGCTTCTATTACTTTAATTTTTATTATTTTTTTAGGGGTATTTTTTGATACAATTGGTATTGCTGTTGCATCGGCTCAAGAACGACCATTTCATTCCATGGCTGCACAAAAAAATTTAGCAGCTAAATATGCGATTAAGTTAATTAAAAATGCTGGACCAGTATCAAATTTTTGTAATGATGTTATAGGAGATATATGTGGGATTATAAGTGGAGCAGCTGGGGCAATAATTGTAGCAAAATTTTCAAAAATATATGACATAAAAGAATTAACTATGTTAAGTGTTGTAATAAGTGGATTGATTGCTTCTTTAACAGTTGGAGGAAAGGCAATAGGGAAAGAAATAGCGATTAATCATTCTAAAACAATAATATATTATACTGGTAAAGTAGTTATGTTTTTTGATAAAAAGTTAAAAATAAAAATATTAAGTAAATAGAATTTAAATAATAATTATTAGAAGGTGAGTGACCCTTTGATGAAAATATTAGATAAAGTAAATTGCATATTAGATTTGAAAAAACTTAATAATAATGAGTTGAATATTTTAAGTGAAGAGATAAGAGAGTTTCTTTTAGATAATATATCTAAAACAGGGGGACATGTTGCATCAAATTTAGGTGTTGTGGAATTGACAATAGCGATCCATAAAGTTTTTAATAGTCCAAAAGATAAAATCATATGGGATGTAGGTCATCAATGTTATATTCATAAAATTTTAACTGGAAGAAAAAATAGAATAAGTACACTTCGACAATATGGAGGATTAAGTGGTTTTCCAAAAAGATCTGAGAGTTCTCATGATGTTTTTGAAACAGGACATAGTTCTACATCAATTTCGGCTGGATTAGGTATGGCTATTGCTCGAGATATAAAAGGAGAAAATAATGAAGTAGTTTCAGTTATAGGTGATGGATCCATGACTGCTGGTATGGCTTTTGAAGCATTAAATCATGCTGGTGATATAAAAAATAAGATGATTGTAATATTAAATGATAATGAAATGTCTATATCTCAAAATGTAGGTGGATTATCGAAATATTTTGACAGAATAAGAACAGCTCCAACATATGGTAAAATGAAAGATGATGTAGAAAATTTATTAAATAGTATTCCTGCTATAGGAAAAACAATGTATAGAACGGCTGAAAGAGCTAAAGATAGTCTTAAATATTTTTTGTTACCAGGAATTTTATTTGAAGAATTGGGATTTAAATATTTAGGACCAGTAGATGGTCATAATATACCTGCATTATTAAATATTCTTAAGAGAGCAAAATTAGTAAATGGCCCTGTAATAGTTCATGTGTTGACAAAAAAAGGCAAAGGATATAAACCAGCAGAAGATAGACCAGATAAATTTCATGGTTCTTCATCTTTTGATTTAAAAACGGGGAAAGCATTAAATAATTCTAATGGAATTAAGTATTCTCAAGTATTTGGTGATAAATTATATGAATTAGCAAAAAAGAATAAAGATATTATAGCTATAACTGCAGCTATGCCTTCAGGAACAGGATTAGAAAAATTTAAACATAAACTTCCTAAAAGATTTATTGATGTAGGTATAGCTGAACAACATGCTGTAACTCTTGCTGCAGGATTAGCTTCCGAGGGTTTAAAACCTTATTTCAGTGTATATTCCACTTTTTTACAAAGGGGATATGATCAAGTTATACATGATGTATGTTTACAAAATTTACCTGTTGTATTTGCTATAGATAGAGCTGGCTTGGTAGGAAATGATGGGGAAACTCATCATGGTGTTTTTGATTTTTCATATCTTAATCATATTCCTAATTTAACAATAATGGCACCAAAGGATAAAAAAGAATTAGAAGATATGTTAGAATTTACTTATCATTATAATGAAGGACCTATAGCTATAAGATATCCTAGAGGATTAAGCGTTGAAAGAGCAGAATTATCAACTAATAATGAAATAAGTTTTGGTAAAGGTGAATTATTAAAAGAAGGTAAAAATATAGCTATAATGGCTGTAGGGAAAATGGTAAATATAAGTTATGATGTATGTTTAAGATTAGAAGAAGATGGATACAACCCTACTTTAATTAATGCAAGATTTTTAAAACCTCTAGATAGGAATTTGATAAAAAAAGTAGCAAAAGAGTATAATTTAATTATAACATTAGAAGATAATATTGTTATTGGAGGTTTTGGGTCAGTTATTAATAATGAATTAATAAATCAAAGCTATAAAGGCAAAACCTTAAATATAGGTTTACCAGATGAGTTTATCGAGCATGGAGATACAGATGATTTATTTAAAAAATATAAATTGGATGTTAATGGAGTTTATGATATTATTCGTAATAAGATAAAGTAGTAGGAGAGTAGCTTAATGGATTATATACGTGTAGATGTATTGATGAATAGTAAAGGCTTAGTAGAAAGTAGAGAATTGGCTAAAAAAGCCATAAAAAAAGGTCTAGTTAAATACAATGGTAAAATAATAACTAAACCTTCGTTTAAAGTAACAAAAGATGCTAAAATAGAATTGTTAAGACCTCCATTAGACTATGTAGGAAGGGGAGGGTATAAATTAGAAAAAGCTATTAAAGCCTTTAATTTAGATTTATCTGATAAGATTGCTATGGATATTGGAGCATCTACTGGAGGATTTACAGATTGTATGATACAACACGAAGTAAGAAAAGTATATGCAATAGATGTAGGTTATAATCAATTATGTGATAAATTAAAAAATGATGATAGGGTTATAAATATGGAAAAAACTAACATAAGATATTTAGATATAAGAGATATAGAGGAATTACAAGATTTTATATCTATTGATGTATCTTTTATATCTCTAACTAAGGTTCTTCTAATAGCTAAAAATTTTCTTAAAAAAGATGGTGAGATAATTGCATTGATAAAGCCTCAATTTGAAGTAGGAAAAAAGAATATAGGTAAAAGAGGTATTGTAAAAAAAGCTTCTATACATTTTGATGTTATAAAGAAAATAAAGAATTTTATAAAGTCTTTGGATCTAGTTTTAACTGATATTGAATATTCACCAATAAAAGGGGGAGGAGGTAATATTGAGTATTTAGCTTATATTACCAATAATATTTCTCATATTGATATAGACAAAAAAATACAAAAGATTTTATTAGATTCTCATGAAAAGTTATAAAAATAAGGGGGAAACAATGAAAAAATATGTAAGACAAAGCAAGATAATAGATTTAATTAACCATAATGAAATAGAAACTCAAGAGGAATTAGCTGAGCATTTGAAAAATGCAGGTATTGATGTTACTCAAGCTACTGTATCTAGGGATATAAAAGAATTGCGATTGGTTAAAGTTATGTCTAAGTTAGGTAAATATAAATATGCGGCTATAGGACATACTCAGGATGGAATTACAGAAAGACTAATAAATATATTTAAAAATTCTATTGTTTCTATTAAAGTTGCTGGACATATATTAGTACTGAAAACAATACCAGGTGCAGCACAAATATCGGCTTCTGCAATAGACAATTTAGATATGAAAGAAATAATTGGAACAATAGCAGGAGATGATACTGTATTTGTTGCTATTAGTGATGCTGGAAAGGTAGACGAAATTTTAGATATATTTTATAAATTATTGGAGTAATGGGGGAAATTACTGTGATTCTTGAGTTAAATATTAAGAATTTTGCTATAATAAACGATTTAAAAATATCTTTTACTAAAGGTTTTAATGTATTAACTGGAGAAACAGGTGCAGGTAAATCTATAATTATAGATGCTGTTAGTATGATATTAGGAGAAAGAGCAAACAAAACTTTCATCAAAACAGGGAAAAATAAAGCTATAATTGAAGCTCTATTTTATATAGAATATCCTAAAGAAATAAAAATTTTACTTAATGATTTTGGAATTCATTACGAACCAGATAATACTTTACTTATTAGTAGAGAAATTCATTTAAATGGAAGAAGTTTTTCTAGAGTAAATGGTCATACAACAACTTTAACTATGTTAAAACGATTGACATATTATTTGGTTAATATTCATGGACAACATGAATATCAAACTCTTTTATCCTTAGAAAATCATATAGAATTAATAGATTCATTGGGAAATAAAGAGTTATATTTTTATAAAGATAAAATTCATGATGAATATTCAGAATTACAAAAAATTAAAAGTAAATTATCAACTATTTCAATAGATGAAATGGAAAAAGAAAGAAAAATTGATTTATTAAAATTTCAAATATCTGAAATTAATAATGCTAATTTAAAATTTGATGAAGAAGATGATTTAATTAACGAACATAGTAAACTATCTAATCAAGAAGAAATAGTAAAAACATTAAATGGAATTTATAATATACTTGATTATAATTCATATGAAGATGCTTCGATTATAGACAAATTAAATGTAATTACCAGAGATTTAGATAAATTAACTAGATTTGACATTAATCTAAAAAATTATTATAAAAATATCTTAGATATTACTTATCAGATACAAGATTTTACAAGAGATATTAGAAGTTATTATGAAGGAATAGAATATGACCCTGAGAGACTTGCACTATTGGATGAAAGAATTGATTTGATTAATAAATTAAAAAGAAAATATGGTGCTACAATATCAGAGATATTAGAATATAGAGATAATATCTCTAGTGATTTAGATAAAATAATTAATGATGAAAAAGAAATTAACAAACTTCAAAAAAAAATTAAAGAGAAAGAAAATTATATTTTGACTTTATCTAAAAAATTATCTAATATTAGGAATAATATAATTAGTAAATTTGAAAAAAATATAGTTAATGAACTAAATGAATTAAATATGAAGAATGTTAAATTTAAAGTGAAGCATGAAATATTAGAATATCCTAATATAAAAGGAATAGATAAAGTAGAATTTTTGATTTCAACTAATCCTGGAGAACCATTAAAAAAACTATCAAGAATAATTTCTGGTGGAGAAATGTCAAGAATAATGTTAGCAATAAAATCAATTACAGCTAATATAGATAATGTTTCAACAATGATATTTGATGAAATAGATACGGGAATAAGTGGTAGAGTAGCTCAAACAGTAGGTGAAAAGATTGTAAACATATCTAGAAGACATCAAGTTCTTTGTATAACCCATTTACCTCAAATAGCAGCTATGGCTGATTCTCATTTTTTGGTTTCAAAAAATAATAAAGTAGATGAAACAGAAATTAATATTAAAAATTTAGATTATAAAAATCGCATAGAGGAGCTTTCAAGATTATTAGGTGGAGTAGATGTTACAAGTACAACTAAAATGCATGCTAAAGAAATGCTAGAGTTATCAAAAAAATTAAAATAAAAAATAGGAATATTATATAATATTCCTATTTTTTATTTTAAAAATTTTAATAAATACTATTTATTTTGGAAATTTAGAATCTACTTTACATTATACTTAATTATTATACAGAATATTTAAGCTATAATTAGCTCAAATTAAATATATAGAGATAAGATTTTAAGAAGTGAAGGAAGATAGTAAGGGGAATTTGGAGAGTGATAATTCTTTGAATTCAAACAAAGGTAAAAGACAAAAGATTATCTCATATATTTTAATTTTAATTGTTTTTGTATTTATAGTTCAAATATCTAATGTTTTTAATTTACCATCAAATATAAATTTATATAAAGGTGACAAAAAGAATATAGATATATTATTTCCATTTACATTAAATATATTAGAACCAAAAGATAAAGTTGTACAATTAAATAATTCAAAAAACAAATTAAATTTATTAAGTAGAAATTCATATGAATTGAATACCAAAAAAGAAGGAAAAGTTAATTTAAACATTAAATTGTTAGGATTATTACCTGTTAAAACAATGGAAGTAAATGTTGTAGATACAGTAAAATTATATCCTGGTGGTCAATCTATTGGTGTTAAGCTTAATACAGATGGAGTATTGATTGTAGCAATCTCTGAAATAAAATCTAAAAATGGAAAAACATATGTGCCTTCAAAGGAAGCGGGAATAAAGATAGGAGATTCTATTTTAGAAATAAATAATACAAAAATAAAAGATTCATATCATGTTATGGATATGTTAAATAATGTTGGTGAGAAAGAAGTAAAACTTAAAATTAGAAGAGATGGTAAAATATTTACAACACATATCACTCCTGTACAATGTAAAGAAGATGATAGTTATAAAATAGGATTGTGGGTGAGAGATAAAACTGCAGGAATTGGAACTTTAACTTTTTATCATCCAAGTACTAAAAAATTTGCAGCATTAGGGCATGGGATATCTGATATAGATACTGGAAAACTGATGACTATAAAAGATGGAGAAATATTGGAAGCAAGTATATCTTCTATAGAGCAAGGAGAAAAAGGTCATCCTGGAGAGTTAAAAGGAATGTTTTTTGAGTCTCAAAATAAATTAGGAAAAATTCAACAAAATACTGATTTAGGAATTTATGGAAAGATGACAGAGGATTTTAATAACCCTTATTTTGATAAACCAATACCAATAGCATTACAACATGAAATTAAAGAAGGAAAAGCTTATATATTAAGTACTATTGATGGAAATGAAATGAAGAAATTTGAAGTTGAAATAGTTAAACTTGAAAGTCAATTAAAAGTTTCTTCTAAAAGTATGGTTGTAAAAGTAACAGATAAAGAATTATTAGCAAAGACTGGTGGAATTGTTCAGGGAATGAGTGGTAGTCCTATTGTACAAAATGGTAAAATAATAGGAGCCATAACTCATGTATTTGTAAATGATCCTACTAAAGGTTATGGAATATATATAGAATGGATGTTAGAAGAAGCAGAATTAGGTGAAAATGAAATTGGTAAAGAAAAAATCAGAAATATTTCTGATTTTTTCTTTTTTTAAAAAAATTTAAGATAAAATTATATTTATTAAATAATTTTTATAAAAAAATTACTTAAATATGGAATATAGGAAGGAAATATATCATTTTTGTCGAATTAGTATTATGGGAATATATAGAACTAATAAATAGGGGGTAATTAAATGAAGGATAAACCAATAAGTATTTTAATTGTTGATGACAACAAAGATTTTTCTAACATACTTAATGAATATTTATCTACTCAAGAAGATGTAGAAGTTGTGGGTATGGCAAAAGACGGAATGGAAGCTATTGATATGATTTTGAATGAAGTACCAGATGTATTAGTATTAGATATTATTATGCCACATCTAGATGGATTAGGAGTTTTAGAAAAAATAAATTCAATGAATTTAAATAAATTTCCTAAGACTATTATTTTATCAGCAGTAGGACAAGATAAAATAACTCAGAGAGCTATTAATTTAGGTGCAGATTATTATGTTGTAAAACCTTTTGATTTTGAGATATTCATGAAAAGAATTAGACAGTTAACAGGTGACGGAATAGAAATTAATAATAGAAAAAGTTCATTACATAGAACTGAAGATGGTATTATAAATAAACCTAATAATAATGCAAAATCATTAGAAGCAAAAATAACTAATATTATTCATGAAATTGGAGTACCTGCTCATATAAAAGGATATCTGTATTTAAGAGAAGCTATAGGTATGGTTGTAGAAAATATAGAGTTATTGAGTGCAGTAACTAAGGAATTATATCCTACAATTGCTAAAAAATTTAATACTACTTCCAGTAGAGTAGAACGAGCGATTAGACATGCGATTGAAGTAGCATGGAGTAGAGGAAAAGTGGATACTATAAATAATTTATTTGGATATACAGTTCATAATGATAAAGGTAAGCCTACCAATAGTGAATTTATTGCAATGGTTGCTGATAAATTAAGATTAGAAAGAGTTAATTGATAAACCGTAATTTTCAACGTTTATAAGGAATTAGACTTATATGAAAATACCTATGAATATGAAATTTTAGTTATAGATATGTTTGAGATACTTTAAATACATCTCTTATTTGTTAGATATTAAATCTAATAGATGAGAGATGTATTTTTTGTGAAAAATCATGTATTTAATAAAGAAATGGATACAATCCAAGGTTTTATTAAATTAATATAAAGTAAAATTTAAAAGGTAAAAAGAAAGTGTTCTTATAATTATATTAATATATATAATTTCTAACAAAACTTTTCATTATTATTACTTTATTTACGAATATTAATCATAAAAGATGTTATCATAAATGATAAAATTGTATTAATTTTATAAATAAAGTAATAATAAATAAGGGGTGACTAAAATCAAAGGATTAATAGTAAAAAATGATAAAACTAAATTTATTAAAAATAAAATTGGACAAAAAAGTATTGCTTTAATTAAACATACTAACTTAGATGAAATAGCAGCTTATTCATTAATAGAATGTGGTATATTAGCGGTTATAAATACTAGTAAATCTTGTACTGGTTCATATCCTAATAGAGGCCCTAGAATATTACATGAATATAATATTCCATTATATGATATAGATGATAAATTTTTTTCAATTATTAATACTAATGATAAATGTAAAATTGTACACAATCAATTATATATTAATGATGTTTATTTATGTGAAATGACACAAGTTAATGATAATATAAATCTTGATTTGTTCATTGAAACTATAAGAAATTTTATGAAAAACACTTGGAATTATATGGACAAAGAAATAGATATATTATTATCAAATATATCTATACCTTATTTAAACACAGAAATTATTAATAAGGATGTTTTATTAGTATCAAGAGGACATGATTATAAAAAAGATTTATATAGTCTATCAAATTATATAAAAGAAAATAATCCTATAATAATAGGAATAGATGGGGGTGGTGATGCTCTTATAAAAGAAAATATAATTCCTAATATAATAGTAGGTGATATGGATAGTGTTTCAGATGATTGTTTATTTAAAGCAAAAGAAATAGTTGTTCATGGATATTTAAATGGAGAGGTACCAGGAAAATATAGGATTGAAAAATTAGGTTTAAAATATAAAATTTTTAATTTTATTGGAACTAGTGAAGATGCAGCAATTATTTTAGCTTATTTAAATAATTGTAGAAAAATAATATTAATAGGTTCACATAATAATATTATTGATTTCTTAGAAAAAGGAAGAAAGGGTATGGCAAGTACAATATTTATAAGGTCCATTATAGGAGATAGAATAATAGATGTTAAAGGTATAAATAACATAATAGGTGATTGAATGGATTTTAAAAAAGAGTATAATTTAACTGTAATAATACCAGTATATAATGAAGAAGATAGAATTATATCTACAATTAAAGGATTAAAGAAAATAGATTTGATAGATAAAATTATTGTAGTGGATGATGGCTCGACAGATAATACATTTAAGTTAGTAAATAATTGTAATGTAGAGTGTATTAGGATAAGTGATAATAAAGGAAAAGGATATGCAATAAAAGAAGGTCTGAAAAAAATAGATTCTAAATATTATATTTTTCTTGATGGTGATTTAGGTTTTACATCTCAAGAAGTAAAATATCTTATTAAACCAGTTATAAATGATAAATATGATATATCCATAGGCAAATTTAATTCTATAAATAAAAAAAATGGTTTTGGATTTGTAAAGAAGTTAGCAAAAATAGGAATGAAATTTTATACAGGTAGTTCTATTAATTCTGTATTATCAGGACAAAGAGTATATACAAGAGAAGCATTAAATTTAATAAGATATATACCTGATAGGTATGGAATTGAAGTAGCTATGACTATACAGGCAGTGGAAAAAAAACTTAAAATTAAAGAAGTAAATGTGAATATGAATCATAGGATTACAAAGATGAATATAAAAGATTTATTTCATAGAGGAAAACAGTTTAAAGATATTTTTTTTACTCTTTTTCTTATGTATAAACGAAGGTGAAGAATTGATTATCATAGATTTATTTTTAATGTCATATATATTGAATAAATTTTTTTGTAGTAAATTTCTATATTTAATGAATTGCTCTAAACATTTACAGTTTAATTATAAAGAATTAAAAATACCAAATAGTATGGGCTTGAGTATATCGATTACTCAAATAGTTTTATTAATTTTTATATTTGTCTATTATAATGATTATAATATGATAATAATTATATTATGTGGATCATTAGTTTCTTTTATGGGAATCTTAGATGATTTCTTAGGTAATGATAGCAAAGGACTTAAAGAACATTTACTAGAATTTTTAAATGGAAAAATAACAACTGGATTTTTAAAAATAATATTAGGATTTATATCTTCAATATTTACATCATATTTATTTTACAATAATTTTTGTATGTTTTTTTTAGATGTTTTTATAATATGTCTTAGTATAAATACGTTAAATCTTTTGGATGTGACTCCCGGAAGAGCATTAAAGTTTTTTTATATTATTTCATTATTTATATTAATATTAACTTCTTATAATAATTATGATGTATTAATAATAATGATAATTGGTTCATCATTAGCATATTTCCCTTTAGATATAAAAGGAAAAAGTATGTTAGGAGATATTGGTGCAAATTTATTAGGTTTTTATTTAGGAGTATCTTTAATAATAAATAATATTAATAAGTTTGTTATCGTATTTATATTATTAATACTAAATTTATTATCTGAAAAAATATCATTAAGTTATATAATTAAAAATAATAAAATATTAAATTATATTGATTATTTAGGTAGAGGGGATGGAGGGTGAAATTTTGATATCCATAAAAAAAGGTAAAGTAATTAAAATAATGAAAAAATATAAAGATATTACAATGGTAGAAGTTATAATAGATAATAAAATTAATAAAGCTATAAATTATAATGATATAACAGGACATGTAGAGGTTGAAAATGATGTTATAATTAATACTACAGCAGTAGAATTAAATTTAGGAACTGGAGGATATCATTTTATCATTGCGATATTAGATAAATTCAAAAAGAATTTATCTAATAATAATGGACATATTATGAAAATGAGATACACACCTCATCAAGTAAGATGTTTAACATTAGAAGAAAATGAAAAATTTAAAGATATATTTAATGGAAGCATATCCTTAAATGAAGGAATTTATGCTGTAGGGGAACTTCACAGTATGTTAGAACCATTAGTTACAAGTATAAAATATATAAAACCTAATACAAAAATTTGCTATATTATGACTGATGGAGGATCTCTTCCAATAAGTTTTAGCAATACAGTAAGAAGATTAAAAGAAAATTATTTATTAGATAAAACTATTACCATAGGTAACTCATTTGGTGGAGATTATGAATGTGTAAATATATATAGTGCTATAATAGCATCTAAGAAAATTATTAATGCCGATGTTACTATAATAGCAATGGGACCAGGAATAGTAGGAACTAATACTAAATATGGATTTAGTGGTATAGAGCAAGGATACATATTAGATGGAATAAAAAAATTAAAAGGTAATGCTATTTTTATACCTAGAATTAGTTTTAATGAGAACAGAAGTAGACATATAGGGTTAAGTCATCATAATCTTACTGTTTTATCGGATATAGTTAATAATAAAGTCAATGTTATAATACCAAAATTGAAAAAAGAAAAGAATGATATAATAGAAAGACAATTGATTAGTAATTATATTTATGATAAGCATGATGTATATCATTCATTTGGAGAGAATATAAAGAAAGCATTTGAATTTTATGACATTAATCCTACATCTATGGGAAAAAATTTTTATGAAAATAAAGAATATTTTATTGGAATAGGGGCTGTTGGAAATTTTATTTGTTCAAATTATCTATAAGTTCTTTTAACGTTTCATATTTACAAGAATAATCAAATAATAAATCACATATATCGTTTATATTTCCTATAAGTATCATATGATTTTTAAATAATATTCTATACATTTTCAGCCTCCATTTACTTTACAAATTAAAAAAAAACTATATAATATAGTTAAAGTGTATGTTTTATCCTATAGAATATTCATATTATTTTAGGAGGTTTTTTATGAGTTATATAGAAAAGACTATGAAATCTGAGAAAGTTTATGATGGAAAGACGTTAAATCTTAGAATCGATACAGTTGAACTTCCAGATAAAAAATATTCAAAAAGAGAAATTGTTGAACATCCTGGTGCTGTATGCATAGTACCAATGAATACAAATAATGAAATATATTTAGTTAAGCAATACAGAAAAGCTATAGATAAAGAAATCTTAGAGATACCTGCAGGGAAAATAGAAATTGGTGAAGAACCTAAAGATTGTGCAATTAGGGAACTTAAAGAAGAAACAGGATTAAAAGCTGGTAATTATGAATATATTCTAGAATTTTATACTTCTCCAGGATTTTGTAATGAAAAAATGCATCTTTTTATTGCAAAAGATTTAGAAGAAGGAGAGGCAACTCCTGATATTGATGAATATATAGATATTGAAAAATTTAAGTTAGAAAAGTTATTACATATGATTGAAATAGGAGAAATAAATGATAGTAAAACAATTATAGGAATTCAATTTGTTGAAAAGCTAATTAAAAGTAAACATGAATAATGGAATAATATCCTCCTTTTAAGCATAATATTTTGTATAGCTTGTATGAAAGGAGGATATTATTGTTTAATTTAAAAATAAATTTAATAAATAATTTCAAAAATAATTTTTTGAAATATTTTTTAGTTATTATTATATTGATGATTGGTATATCTGCAGGAGTTATTACTATAAAAATCATGGATGAAACTCAAAGAAATGAGTTACATAAATTTATTAATGAATTTTTTTCAACTGTAAATTCACAAAAAATTAATAATATTACACTGTTAAAAAATTCTATATCAAACAATTTTAAAACTGCCTTAATTATATGGGGAATGGGCATTTTAGTTTTAGGAATTCCAGTTATTTTAGGAATTATTTTTTTCAGAGGATTTACAATAGGATTTTCTATAGGATTTATGATAAATGACTTTGGATTTAAGGGTTTAATGTTAGCATTATTAACTTTGATACCTCAAAATATATTTATTATACCTGGGATAATTATTATATCTTCGTTAGCTATTTCTTATAGCATAGAATTCATTAAGGATAGAAAGAAAAAGAAAATAAATAATAATAAGGACAATTTTGTTAAAAAAGCTATATCATTTTCTTTTTATGTATTAATTACATGTATATGTTTCGTAATAGGTGGAATTGTAGAGGCATATATTACCCCATATTTAATGAAAATTATATTATAATGTCATATGGAGGTTATGATTTATGAGGGTTTCTTTACTTACTATATGCAAAATTATATTTATAATAATGTTATTACTTATAATAACTCAATTATCTATTGAAGAATTTAGATATAGAAATCAAATTTCAGAACCTCCAAAATCAAATTCTATTTTGGTTATGTCTTATAGTGAAATTAGAAATACTTTTATATATTATTTTAAAAAAATAATGTACTATTATTTTAATTTTTGATATTTAAAAGGATTTTTTTTATGATTTATGGAATATATAACTTAAGACAAAAAAGTATTAAAAGGGGATTAGAATGGAAATTTTAACAAGAAAGTTTATTGACTATATTAAATGTACTAGGGAATTATCAGAAAATACAATAGAATCTTATAAACGTGATTTATATCAATTTAATGAATACTTAATACAAAATAATATTGAGGAAAGCTTAGTTAATATATCAAAAACTACAGTTATTACATATATGATTTATTTACAAAAAAAAGGAAGAGCAGGTTCTACTATAGCAAGAACCTTAGCATCCTTAAGGACTTTTTATCAGTACTTATTAAATGAAGGTTTAACTAGAAATGACCCGACAAATAATTTAAAGTCACCAAAACAAGAAAAAAAATTTCCTAGTGTACTTACTTTAGATGAAGTTAATATTTTGTTGAATAAACCTGATATATCAACAGTTAAAGGTGTAAGAGATAAAGCTATGCTAGAATTATTATATGCTACAGGTATTAGAGTTAGTGAGTTAATCTCTTTAACTTTAGAAGATGTTGATTTAAATCTAGGAATAATTATTTCATCTAGAGAGTCTTCAAATGAAAGAATAATACCTATTGGAAAATTATGCATCAAATCTTTAGACGACTATTTAAGTATTTATAGAACTAAATTAGTAAAAGATAAGAAAGCAGATAATTTATTTGTAAATTATCATGGCAATAAACTAACTAGACAAGGATTTTGGAAAATAATAAAAACTTATACTAAAAATGCAAATATAGAAAAAAGGATAACGCCCCATACACTTAGACACTCCTTTGCTGTCCATTTATTAGAAAATGGTGCAGATTTAAAGTCAGTACAAGAAATGTTGGGACATGCTGATATATCAACAACTCAAATATATACTAAAATGAATAAAAAAAGAATAAATGATGTATATAAAAAAGCCCATCCGAGAGCTTAATCCATTATATTATAATGTATAATGGTTTTTTGATTTAAATTATTAATTATTTAAATGGATATAAATAAATGAGAGGAGAAAATTTATGGATAGAGTAACGTTGATAGTATTAGATAGTGTAGGTATAGGAGCTTTACCAGATGCAAAAGAATATGGAGATGAAGACAGTAATACTTTAGGTAATATTATAAAGGAATTAGGAGGTTTAAATATTCCTAATCTAAAAAAATTAGGAATAGGAAATATTAAAGATGTTAATTATTTAGAAAGTATTGATAATCCTATTGCTGCTTATGGGAAAAGTCTTGAAGTATCGAAGGGAAAAGATACTACAACTGGTCATTGGGAAATTGCTGGAATAATATTAGATAATCCTTTTCCTACTTATCCCAAAGGTTTTCCTAAAGATATAATTGATGAATTTGAAAAATTGATAGGTAAAAAAGTTTTAGGAAATAAACCTGCTTCTGGAACTGAAATAATAAAAGAATTAGGTGATGAGCATATTAAAACAGGATGTCCAATTGTATATACATCTGCAGATAGTGTTTTTCAAATTGCTGCCCATGAGGAAGTAGTTTCTCTGAAAGAACTTTATAGTATGTGTGAAAAGGCTAGAAATTTACTACAAGGGAAACATGGTGTAGGAAGAGTAATAGCAAGACCATTTATAGGACAAAATGGAAATTTTAAAAGAACATCAAATCGTCATGATTATTCTTTGAAGCCTATCAACAAAACAATTTTAGACATTATTGAAGAAGCAGATATGGAAGTAAAAGCAGTAGGAAAAATAGTAGATATTTTTAGTGGAGAGGGTATTACAGAGTATATTCATACTACAAATAATATGGATGGGGTTGATAATACAATTAAATATATGAAAGAAGATTTTAAAGGATTAATATTTACAAATCTTGTTGATTTTGATATGAACTATGGACATAGAAATAATGTAGAAGGTTATGGTAAAGCTTTAGAAGAATTTGATAATAGATTGCCTGACATTTTAAATAATATGAAAGATGATGAAGTGTTAATAATTACAGCAGATCATGGATGTGATCCTACCACTGAGAGTACAGATCATTCTAGAGAATATATACCTATATTAGTTTTTGGAAAAAACATAAAGCCTATTGATATAGGCATAAGAGATAGTTTTTCTGATATTGGAGCTACTATATTAGAAATGCTTGATTTAAAAACTATGAAAAATGGTAAAAGTTTTTATGATATTATTAAAAGAAAATAGGAGGAATAATATGAGCTATTTAGAAAATATAAAGGAAGCAGCAAATTATATAAGAGAAAAAACAAGAATCAGACCTAAAACAGGATTGATTTTAGGATCTGGTCTTGGGATTTTAGCTGATGAAATTGAAAATTCTATAAAAATACAATATAAAGATATACCGCATTTCCCTCAATCTACAGTTGTTGGACATAAAGGACAATTAGTAATAGGGAATATTCAAGGCAAAGAAGTAATAGCCCTTCAAGGGAGATTTCATTATTATGAAGGATATTCAATGAAAGAAGTTACCTTTCCTGTTAGAGTTATGAATGAATTAGGTATTGATAATATTATTATTACTAATGCTGCTGGTGGAGCTAATAAAAATTTTGAACCAGGGGATTTAATGATTATAGAAGACCATATTAATTTTGCTTTTGATAATCCTTTAATAGGTAAAAATTCGAATGAATTAGGACCAAGATTTCCAGATATGTCTCATGCATATGATGAAGAATTAATAAATATTGCCGAACAAATAGCAACTAAAAATAATATAGAGATACAAAAAGGTGTATATATGTTTTTAACAGGACCTACATATGAAACACCAGCAGAAGTTAAAATGGCTCAAATATTAGGTGCTGATTCAGTAGGTATGTCTACAGTTCCAGAAGTAGTAGTAGCCATTCATGGTGGATTAAAAGTCTTAGGTATATCATGTATAACTAATATGGCATCAGGAATTTTGGATAAACCTCTTGATCATAATGAAGTTATAGAAACTACGCAAAAAGTAAAAAATAAATTTATGTTACTTATAAAAGAAATAATAAAAGAGGTATAGGAGGTAATTGAATGAATAATTTGTTAAACAAGATCGATGAAACAACAAAGTATATAAAAGAAAAAATTAATATTGACCTCGATATAGGGTTAATATTAGGCTCAGGTTTAGGTACTTTAGCAAATGAAATTAAGAATCCTATTTTTTTAAAATATGAAGATATACCAAATTTTCCTATTTCAACTGTAGAGGGACATGAAGGACAATTAGTTATTGGAAATTTGGAGGGAAAAAAAGTCGTTGCTATGCAAGGTAGATTTCATTACTATGAAGGATATTCAATGGGGGAAGTTACTTTTCCCGTCAGAATAATGAAATCTTTAGGTATAAAGATGATTTTAGTTACTAATGCATGTGGAGGAATGAATAAAGAATTATATCCAGGTGCATTAATGATTATAGAAGATCATATTAATTTTATAGGGGATAATCCATTAATTGGTAAAAATTTTGAAAAATTGGGACCACGATTTCCGGATATGTCTCATGCATATGATAGTGATTTAATAAAATTGGCAGAAAAAGTTGCTAGAGATTTAAGAATTGAATTAAAAAAGGGTGTCTATGCTGCAATAAGTGGTCCTAATTATTGTGCTAGAGCAGAATTAAAAATGCTTAGAACAATAGGTGGAGATACAATTGGTATGTCTACTGTTCCAGAAGTCATAGTTGCTAAACATGCAGGACTTAAGGTATTAGGTATTTCTTGTGTAACTGATATGGCTATTGCTGAAGAAATTGAATCTATAGACCATGAACAAGTAGTAGAAATTGCAAATCAAACTAGACCTAAATTTATTAATTTGGTAAAAAGTATATTGAAAGAGGTAATAATATAATGAATATGTATGAGATAATTAAGAAAAAGAGAGAAGGAAATCAATTAAGTAAAGAAGAAATTAATTATTTCATAGAAAATTATACTAATGGTAATATACCTGATTATCAAGCAGCAGCTTTATTAATGGCGATTTATTTTAAAAAAATGAATAAAAAAGAGACGGTGAATTTAACTAGTGCAATGTTAAATTCAGGTGAAAAAATAAATTTAACTTCTATTGAAGGAATAAAAGTAGATAAACATAGTACTGGAGGTGTAGGCGATAAAACCACTTTAGTATTAGGGCCTTTAGTAGCAGCTTGTGGATTACCAGTTGCTAAAATGTCAGGTAGAGGTTTAGGTCATACTGGAGGAACTTTAGATAAATTAGAAGCTATTGAAGGATTAGATATAAATCTATCTAAAGATAAATTTATATCTAATGTTAATAAAATAAAATTAGCGGTTGCAGGTCAAACTGCTAATATTACCCCTGCTGATAAGAAATTGTATGCTTTAAGAGATGTGACTGCTACGGTGGATAATGTTTCTTTAATTGCAAGCAGTATAATGAGTAAAAAATTAGCATCAGGGTCTGATGCTATTGTATTAGATGTTAAAGTTGGTAGTGGAGCCTTTATGAAGGATTTAGATAGTGCTTTTGAATTGGCAAAAGAAATGGTAGATATAGGTAAGGGCATGGATAAAGATATTATTGCTATTATATCTGATATGGATGAGCCTTTGGGATATGCAATAGGAAATGCTTTAGAAGTTAGAGAAGCAATTGAGACATTAAAAGGTAATGGTCCTAAAGATTTATTAGAATTGACTTTTGTTTTAGGTTCAAGATTATTATTATTAGGAAAAAAAGTTAAAACAGTTGAAGAAGGATATAAATTATTAAAAACAGCTATAGAAGATGGTAGTGCTTTTATTAAATTTAAAGAATTTGTAAAAGCTCAAGGAGGAAATGTATCTCAAATAAATAATCCTGAATTATTACCTAAAGCTAGTAAAGTTATAGAATTAAGAGCTGAAAAATCAGGTTATATAAATGAAATGAATGCAGAGGAAATTGGAAGGTGTGCTCTTGTTTTAGGTGCAGGAAGAGAAACGAAAGAAAGTCAAATTGATATATCAGCTGGTATTATATTAAATAAAAAGAAATATGATAAAGTAACAAAAGGGGAAATTATTGCTTATTTACATGGTAATAATGATAAGAAATTAATTGAAGCTTTAAATAGAATGAAGTGTATTATAAAAATAACTAAAGATAATAAGAAGAAGAAAAAGCTTATTTATGGGATAGTAGATAAAAATGGAACTGTCAACATATAAACATGAAAAAACTGCTAATTATTAGCAGTTTTTTCATGTTTATATGTTGTATCGACTTAGTATAATTATATAAAGTCTGGAAAATATAAATATATAAGAAAGGAGGATTATATGTTTAAAAAAATTATATCATTAATATTAATATTAGTGATATCAATATTAATACTACCACAAAGCATATTTGCTAACGAACCTTTTAATGTAGATGGTAAAGCTGCATTGCTTATGGATTTTAATTCAGGGGAAGTAATTTATGAAAAAAATTCTAATGAAAAATTACCACCAGCTAGTATAACTAAAATTATGGTGTTAATCTTAATTATGGAAGCCTTAGAAGATGGAAAAATAAATCTTGATGATAATGTATCTATAAGTGAAAATGCTGCTAGTATGGGAGGAAGTCAAGTTTTTTTAGAGCCTAAAGGCATTAATAGTGTAGAAGAATTACTTAAGGCTATATGTTTAAGATCTGCAAATGATGCATCTGTAGCCATGGGAGAACATTTAGCAGGTAGTGAAGAATTATTTTTAGATCAAATGAATGCTAGAGCTAAAGAATTAAATATGGAAAATACACATTTTACAAATTTAACAGGATTACCGGATGAAGAACATTATACAACAGCTTATGATATTGCATTAATGGGTAGAGAATTATTGACCCATAAGTCTATTCATAAATGGCTTTCAATGTGGATGACTACAATAAAGGTAGGCAAAGATAAAGATGTAGAACAAGAATTAGTGAATACAAATAAACTTATAAGATTTTATCCTGGTGCAAATGGGATAAAAACTGGTTTTACTCAGGAAGCTGGCTATTGTTTAGCTGCATCTGCTACTAGAGAAAATTCAACTTTTATAAGTGTTATCTTAGGATCTGAATCATCTAAACAGAGAAATGAAGATTCTAAAAAATTATTAGATTATGCATTTGCTAATTATAAATCTGTAAAGTTATACAATAAAGACGATATAGTAGGGAATATAATGATAGAGAAGGGTAAAACAAATAAAGTTCCAGTAAAAATAAAAAATGATATTAATTTATTACTTGAGAAAAGTAATAATGAAAAAATAGATAAAGAAATTAATATAAATAAATCTATAAAGGCTCCAATTATCAAAGGTCAAAAAGTAGGAGAAATAGATATAAAATTAAACAATGAATCTATAATCACGGAAGATTTGATTATAGATGATAATATTGAAAAAGCTAATGTTATAAATATTTTTAAAGAGTTATTGATAAGTTATTCAACTAAATAATTAACAAAATGCTAAATAAATTTGTAATTTGCACCTAAAAATTATAAAATATATTTAGCATTTTAATTTATTTTTTTATAAAAAAAGATAGGAGAATATAATTTTGAATATAACTGATTATTTTTTATCAAAGATCATTATTTTACCAGCTTTATTTATAGCAATAAGTTTTCATGAATTAGCTCATGGATTTGTAGCTTATTCTATGGGAGATGATACTGCTAAACAAAATGGTAGATTAACTTTGAATCCCATAGCACATATTGATTTGTTTGGTTTTTTAATGTTGCTAATTATAGGATTTGGTTGGGCTAAACCCGTACCTATTAATCCTCTTAATTTTAAAAATAGAAAATTAGGTACAATTTTAGTATCTATAGCTGGACCAATTATTAATATTGTATTAGCAATTATATCAACAATTATTGTAACTAGAGTTTATATTTCAAGCACTATTATACATTCTATATTGATATCTTCTATATGGTATAATGTTGTATTAGCAGTATTTAATTTATTACCATTGCCTCCTTTAGATGGATCTAAGATATTAGCAAGTTTATTACCTAAAAGATTGGAATATAAATTTTATAAACATGAAAAAAAATTATATGCTTTATTATTTATTTTTATTTTAACTAATGGAGTGGACAAGGTTTTAACTCCTGTTATATCTAAAGTTATGGATATTATTCTATTATTATTTAATTAATATTGGGAGAAATTAAGATGAAATATAATATTACATTAGAAAGTTTTGAAGGTCCATTCGATCTTTTATATCATTTAATAGAAAAAGAAGAAGTAGATATATACGATATTTCAATTGCAAAAATTACTGAACAATATATTGACTATCTTTCTTTAATGGAAGAGTTAGATTTAGAGATTACAAGCGAGTTTTTAATAATGGCTGCTACATTATTGGAAATTAAATCAAAAATGCTTTTACCCAATACAAAGATTGAAGGTGAGCAGATTGAAATGGAAGAAGCAGATCCTAGAGAAGAGCTTATTCAAAGATTAATAGAATATAAAAAATATAAAATTGCGGCAGAAAAATTTAAAAAAAGAGAAGAAGTTCATAGTAAAGTATTTTATAAACCTAGAGAAGAGATTGAAATTTATAATGAAAGTGATACTATTAATTTAGAAGGTTTAGAATTAAAAGATTTGATAAAAGCTTTTGATAATATAATTAAAAAAAATATTAATAAAAAAAGTAGTAAAGAATTTCATAAAATTAAAAGAGAAGAAATTACAATTGATGAAGCTATGAACTTAATAAGAAATAAATTAAATTTAAATAAACATGTATTTTTTGATGAATTATTTGAAAATAGAGTAACAAGATCAAATATAATTTCTATATTTATTGGAATTTTAGAATTAATAAAATTAAAGGAAATTATTATATATCAAGATAATAATTTCTCAAATATCAAATTAAGACAAATATAGGTGATTAAATGGATAGAAAAGAAATAAAAGGGATTATAGAAGGTATATTATATATTTGGGGAGAATCGTTGTCAATTGATTCCATGGCAGAAATATTGGAGTTAAGTAAAGATGAAGTAAAAAATATAATTGAAGATATGAAGAATGAATTTAATTATAACAGAAGAGGGCTTCAAATTATTCAAATAAAGGATGCTTATCAATTATCTACTAGAGTAGAGCACTATGATTATATTAAAAAATTAATAACTCCTAAAAACAATAAAGGTTTGTCTAATGCTGCTTTAGAAACTTTATCTATAATTTCTTATAAGCAACCTATTACAAGAGTAGAGATTGAGAGTATTAGAGGAGTTAAATGTGATAAATCTATTAATACACTTATAGAAAAAGGATTAGTTGAAGAGAAAGGAAGATTAGATAGAACGGGGAAACCTATTATTTATGGGACTACCAATAATTTTTTAAAACATTTTGGATTAAGAGATATTAATGATTTACCAAAATTAAAAGAATTAAAAGACATTGATTTATTAGATGAAAATAACACAAAATAATGTGTTATTTTTTTGTTTATTATGGAAATAATAAACAAAAATGAGGTGAATTTATTGTATATATTTATATGTTTTTTAATCATATTAATAATTTTAATTAACATTCCTTTTTTAATAGAATTTAACATGATAAGAAAAAATGATAATGACAATATACATATATATATTAAATTAAATAAAAATATAAAAATTATACAAATTGAAATACCTTATATGGATATACTAATGTCTAGCAATGATATTAAATTTAAATTAATAAGGGATATAGAAACTAAAAAAAAATCTTTAAATAAGAAAAAAAAAGATGTTTCTATAAGTTTTTTAATGAATTCATGGAAAAAATTATATAAACATAAAAATCTCTATAACTTTATGACATACTTTAAAAATTATATATTAAACAAAATTAGAATAGAAGATTTTTATTTTGTTACTAAAATTGGACATAATGATGCAGCTGTAAGTGCTTTTATATCTGGGATTTTATGGAGTATTAAATCAATAATATTATGTTACATATATAAAAAATATAAATTAATAAATTTTAAGTATGACGTAAACACTATTTATAATAAAAATATTTTTGAAATTGACTTTAATTGTATAGTTAAGTTTAAAATAGTTTATATAATTAAAGGGTTTATATTTTCTATATTGTCGATAATGAAAGGTGGTGAAGTACATGGCTAATCATCCTATAGAAGGATTAATGAATTCTACTATGGAATCCTTAAAAGAAATGGTTGATGTTAATACAATTGTAGGTGATCCTGTTGAAACTCATGATGGTTTAGTTATTATACCAATATCAAAAATATCCTTAGGATTTGCATCTGGAGGTTCAGAATTTAAAGGCAATGAAAATGTTAAAGGAAATGCCGAGAATAGTTCATCTGAATTACCTTTTGGTGGAGGATCTGGAGCAGGTATTTCTGTTCAACCCGTAGCATTTATAGTTGTTGGAAATGGACAAATGAAATTATTACCTGTAGATCAAGGAACAAACATGTTAAATAATATAATGGAAATGATACCCAATATAAGCAATGTCTTACAAAATAAGTTTAAAAGTAAGAAGGACACGAAATTAGATGATAAAAATCTTTCTGATGATATGTAAGATTAAAAAAGTCTTCTTAAGAAGACTTTTTATTATTAATTTATTGTACTGGATATTTAAATAATAATATTAAAATGTAAAATTGAGGTGATTATTTGTTAAAACGATATATTGTTATATTTATAATTATGACTTTTTTAATATTAATATTTCCAGGTTTCAATTCATTGACATTTGCAGAAAAACCTTATGAAAGTGCTAAAAGTGCAATTTTAATTGAAAAGGATAGTGGAAGAATATTATATTCTAAAAACATAGATGAAAAATTACCTATGGCTAGCACTACTAAAATAATGACCGCATTGATTGCTATTGAAAAAGGTGATTTAGATGAAATAGTAACAATAAAAAGCGATTGGATAAATGTTGAAGGATCTAGTATATATTTAAAGTCTAATGAAAAAATTAAATTAAAAGATTTAGTTTATGGGTTAATTTTAAGATCTGGTAATGATGCTGCAACGGCTATTGCTTGTCATATTGCAGGAAGTGTTGATAATTTTTCTGCTTTAATGAATAAGAGAGCGAAGGAGATAGGTGCTTTAAATACTAATTTTACTAATCCACATGGCTTACATTCGGATAATCATTATACAACAGCATATGATTTAGCTTTAATTTCACAAGAAGCATTAAAAAATGAAGTATTTAGAGAAATATCTAAAAGTGCAGATTATATGGCTGAAAGAGATTTAAATTCACATTTTTATAATAAAAACAAAACTTTATGGGAATATGATGGAGGTGATGGAGTTAAAATTGGTTATACTCAAACTTCAGGAAGATGTTTAGTTTCTAGTGCAACTAGAAATGATATGCAATTGATTGCAGTAGTATTAAATGATAATAATTGGTTTGAGGATTGTTATAATTTGTTTGATCATGGATTTGATAATTACAAAAGAATTCAAATATTACGAAAAGATAATTATATAAAAGATATAACTATAAATAATGGAAAAATTGATAGATTACCTGTAGTTATTAATAAAGATTTATATTATCCATTAAAAAAAGATGAGTTAAAGGATGTGAAAATTTCTATAACAACACCTACAAAATTAACAGCACCTCTTAAAAAGGGAGATTTGATTGGGAAAATAAATATTACTTTAAAGGATGAAATAATATATGAAGGAACAATGAAATTAACGAAAAATATTGATGAAAAAACAGTAAAAGATAAATTTGTTAATTTAATAAATGATATATTCTAAAAGACTTCTAAAAAAATAGAAGTCTTTTTAAATTTTATGTAACGAATATAAATAAAAATAATATCTTAATAATATAAATAAAATACATATTAGGGGTGTAAAGTTTGAATAAGAGATTAGAATGTATAGATGCAGGTAGTGAGTATTGTCCATGCTATCTAGCAGAAACAGGAGATTGTATCACTTGTTCTATTTTGAGAGGTAAGGATTTTTGTGATTGTAATTGGCGAGGCAGTTGTATTTATAGTGAATTTGTATGGAATAATCATACAAAAAAAGATGGGCGAAAAATTTATTCAAGTAAAATAGTAGAAAAAAAATTATTAAGTAATGAAGTTTATTTACTTAAAATAGAAACTACTAAAACTTTAGCTAGGCAATTAAAACAAATAGGTTCTTATATATTTATTAGAGGTAAAGATATGCCTCATTTTTTTGATGTTCCAATGTCAGTAATGGAATCAAATGAAAAAGAAGGATATATATATATATTATATAAAACATTAGGTTCAAAAACTAAAAATTTAAATTTATCTGATAAAATCTTGATAAGAGGTCCTTATTGGAATGGGATTTATGGATTAAAAAATATTAAAAAGCTACAAAATAATAATTGTTTGTTAATAGCTAGAGGTGTTGCACAATCACCAACACTTTTATTAATTAATAAAATTATTAAAAATAATAGTGTTACTCTTATTTTAGATAAGGGAAAATTAGAAGATAATTTGATATTAGAATATTTAAAGGAAAAAGATATTGAAATTTTTTTCTTGGATACTATGAAATATGAAGGGAAAGAAAAAATAAAAGAAATATTAATTAATAAAAATATAGATTTTGTTTTTTCAGCAGGTTCAGATGTTCTTCATAAAAATATAATTGAAATAATAGATAAAATTAATTCAAATATAAAAATAGCAGCTACTAATAATAGTGAGATGTGTTGTGGAGAAGGTGTGTGTGGATCATGTTCAACTCATTTAGATGAATATGGATCTGTTAAGGGGTGTAAAACTCAAATAGATATAAGAAAGTTAATAAAAAGGAGGGTTAATATTGACTAAAGTAATTGTTATTGGTGGAGGATGGGCAGGATGTTCTGCAGCAATAACTGCTAAAAAAGCCGGTGGTGATGTAACTATTATTGAAAAAACAGATATGCTTTTAGGTTTGGGAAATGTAGGAGGTATCATGAGAAATAATGGTAGATATACCGCTGCAGAAGAATCTATTGGATTAGGAGCTAAAGAACTTTTTAATATTTGTGATAAAAATTCTAGACATAAAAATGTAGATTTTCCTGGTCACAAACATGCTTCGTTATATGATGTTAATAAAATTGAACCATTAGTAAAAAAACTCTTAAAAGATATGGATATAAAAATTCTTATATGTAAAAGAGTAATAGATATTATAAAAACAAAAAATAAAATAGCTAAAGTTATATTATCAGATGAATCTGAATTAGAAGGAGACGTATTTATAGAAACTACAGGTTCTACTGGTCCTATGGGAAATTGTTTGAAATATGGAAATGGATGTGCTATGTGTATATTAAGATGTCCTTCATTTGGTCCAAGAGTAAGCATTACAGAAAGATGTGGAATAGAGGATATATTAGGTCAAAGGAATAATGGTTCATATGGAGCATTTAGTGGATCATGTAAATTAAATAAAGAAACTCTTAGTTGTAACTTGAAAAAAAGATTAAATGAAGAAGGAGTTGTAATATTAAATGTTCCTAAAGAAGATGTTAATTTAGAGAAATTAGATTTAAAAGTATGTCAACAATACTCATTAAGGGAATTTGCTGAAAAAATTATACTGTTAGATACTGGACATGCAAAATTAATGACGCCTTTTTACCCATTAGATAAATTGAGAAAAATAAAAGGATTAGAAAAAGTGAAATTTGAAGATCCTTATTCTGGAGGTATAGGGAATTCTATAAGATATTTATCTATTGCTCCTAGATATAATAATATGAAAGTTAAAGATATAGATAATCTTCTCTGTGGTGGGGAAAAATCAGGTTTCTTTGTAGGTCATACAGAGGCAATAGTGACGGGATCATTAGCTGGACATAATAGTATAAGATTAAGTTTGGGAATGCCTTTATTAGAATTACCTAGGAATCTAGCAAGTGGTGATATAATTGCTTATGCAAATGAAGAAATTAAAACTAAAGAAGGTTTGAAGAAAAGATTTACTTTTGCAGGATCTATATATTTTGATAGAATGAAAAAAATAGGATTATATAGCACAAATAAAGAAGAGATAAAAAATAATCTTTTAAGACTTGGTTTATTGAATATTTATGAAGATAAGATAGTATGATATGATTAAATTAATAATTAAATAAAGAGGTAGTGTGTTATGAGATTACAAAAGTTTATGGCGAAATCAGGAGTAGCATCTAGAA
The DNA here is from genome assembly GCF_016820635.1 of Anaeromonas gelatinilytica. Lineage (GTDB taxonomy): Bacteria > Bacillota > Clostridia > Tissierellales > SIT17 > Anaeromonas > Anaeromonas gelatinilytica. The sequence goes on from NZ_WSFU01000127.1 coordinate 56,640, forward strand.
GAAAATCTGAAAAAATTATTTTAGAGGGTAAAGTAGAAGTAAATGGAAAAATAATAAAAGAATTAGGATATAAGATAAATGTAAATAAAGATATAATTAAGGTTAATGGTAAAAAAATAGAAATGGAAAAGGAAAAAAAATATATAATTATTAATAAACCTGTTGGGTACGTAACTACAGTATCTGATCAATTTAACAGAAAAACTGTTATGGATTTAATTCCTAATATAAATTTAAGATTATATCCTGTAGGAAGATTAGATTACGATACATCTGGATTATTATTATTAACTAATGATGGAGATCTGGCTTATAAACTAACCCATCCTAGTCATGAAATAAACAAAACATATATTGCAAAAGTAAAAGGTATACCCTCAAAAGATGAATTAAATAAATTTAGAAATGGATTAAATATTGAAAACTATTTAACTTCTAAAGCTGAAATAGAAATATTAAATAAAAATAATAATTCATCAATATTGAAAATAGTAATTCATGAAGGTAAGAATAGACAGGTTAGAAAAATGTGTGATAAAATTAATCATCCAATTATAAAATTAAAGAGGATATGTATTGGAGATATTAAATTAGGTGATTTAAAAGAAGGAGAATATAGAGATTTGAATTCTAAAGAAATAAATTATTTTAAAAAATATAGTAAGGATTAATCCTTACTATATTTTTTGCTTTAATTATTTATTAATTTCTAATATAATGTAGTTGACTAATCAAAGGAGGTAAAAATGCTATTAATAAGTGAATATGAATATAATGAATGTAAAATTTTTTTAGACAAATATTATTTAGGAAATATTAATAAGAAAAAGGATATTATTTTGATAGCAGAAGAAGAAAATGAAAAAATAGGATATATAATATTAGAAGTAAAATGTCAATTAGCTGAAATAAAAGAATTATTTGTTTTAGAAAAGTTTAGAAATATGAAATTAGGAGAAGGTTTATTAAGATCTTCACTAAATCTTTTGAGATTAAGAAATATTAACAAAGTAGTTTATAAATATGATTGTAATTACTTGATTAATAAGGGTTTTATAGTAAAAAAGAATTTTTTAGAATGCAATATTGAAGATTTCTTTTTAAAGAATAACTGTAAAAGGTGATATTTATGAGTAAAAAATATTTGACTAAAGCAACAGATTTAGCAAAATATATAATTGATAAAAAGTTAAAAGAAGGTATGATTGCAGTAGATGCAACTGTTGGTAATGGTAATGACACACTAGAATTAGCTAAAAGAATTGGAACTAGTGGTAAGGTTTTTGGATTTGATATTCAAAAATTAGCTATAGAAAATACTAAAGATTTATTAGTTAAAAATAATATGGAAGATAGAGTACAATTAATATGTGATTCTCATGAAAACTTATTACAGTATATTGACCAAAAAATTGATATTGCTATTTTTAATTTAGGATATTTACCTAAGGGAGATCATTCTATAATAACAAAGCCTGAATCTACTATTAAAGGCATGGAATGTATACTGGATAATTTAAATGAAAAAGGTATATTAATTGTAGTGGTTTATTATGGACATGTTGGAGGACAAGAAGAAAAAGAAGAAGTAGAAAAGTATTTAGAAACTTTAAATCAAAAGAGATTTACAGTACTTAAGATGGACTTTATTAATCAAAAAAACAATCCACCTTTTGTACTTTGTATAGAAAAAGATAACTTCTAAAGGAGGTTTATTATGTCAAAAGTTAGATTTACAGAAACTATTTTTAGAGATGCTCATCAATCTTTAATGGCAACTAGAATGAAAACCGATGAAATGTTACCTATTGCTGAAAAATTAGACAATGTAGGATATCATTCATTAGAAGTATGGGGAGGAGCTACATTTGATGCATCTTTGAGATTTTTAAATGAAGATCCATGGGAAAGATTAAGAAAGTTAAGAAGAACTATAAAAAATACTAAATTACAAATGCTATTAAGAGGACAAAACTTATTGGGGTATAAAAATTATCCAGATGATGTTGTAGAAGAATTTGTTAAAAAAGCAATATATAATGGAATTGATATAATACGTATATTTGATGCGTTAAATGACACAAGGAATCTTAAAACAGCTTTAAAAACCACAAAGGAAGCAGGAGGTCATGCTCAAACTGCAATATCTTTTACTACTAGTCCTGTACATAATACAGATTACTATTTAAAATTAGCTAAAGAAATGGAAGAAATGGGTTCGGATTCAATATGCATTAAAGATATGTCCGGTATATTATTACCTTATAATGCTTATACTTTAATAAAAAAATTAAAAGAAACTATTAATATACCTATACAACTTCATTCTCACTTTACAAGCGGAATTGCAAACCAAACATATATGAAAGCAATAGAAGCAGGCGTTGATATAATTGACACAGCTTTATCTCCTTTAGGTAATGGAACAAGTCAACCTGCTACAGAACCTATGGTAGCTGCGTTAGAAGGATCTGGAAGAGAACCAGAATTTGATTTGAATAAATTAAATGAGATTGCTGAATATTTTGCAAAAATTCGAGACAAATATCAAAATGAAGGTATATTAAAAGATAAAGTATTAAGAGTTGAACCAAAAACTTTGATATATCAAGTTCCTGGTGGTATGTTATCAAATCTTGTTTCACAATTAGAACAACAAGGATCAATAGATAAGTTTCAAGAAGTTTTAGAGGAAGTACCTAGGGTAAGAGAAGATCTTGGTTATCCTCCTTTAGTTACACCAATGAGTCAAATGGTAGGAACGCAATCAGTATTTAATGTTATATTAGGAGAAAGATATAAAATGGTACCTTCTGAAATAAAAAATTATGTAAAAGGTTTATATGGTAAATCTACTGTAGAAATAAAGGATAATATTAAGGAAAAAATAATAGAAGACGAAAAAGTATATACTGGAAGACCTGCAGATTTATTAGAACCTCAATTAGCTAATTATAGAGATGAAATTAGAGAATATATAGAACAAGAAGAAGATATTTTATCCTATGCTTTATTTCCACAGGTTGCATTGAGGTATTTTCAATATAGGCAGGCACAAAGATATAATATAGATAATGATTTATTAAATAAAGAAGATAAGACATATCCAGTATAATTTTTTAATAAAGTTTATCATAAAGCTTTAAAACAATATTGTTTTAAAGCTTTATGATTTAGCATTTTAAATGAAGAATGATTTTGTTTGGACGATTACTTGTATAATTTATTATTTTAACTTTACTGTTTTTATTAATTATGCTATTACATTTTAGACATAAGTAATTATTTTTTTTCATTCTATCATAAGTAATTTCTAATTTTATATCTTTGTATTTTTGCCAGCTTTTCCAGCCAACTTTACATAATTTTTTTCTGTTTTCATAATCTGCATAGACCCATTTTAAAATTCTATGAAAATGGAATGGATATTTAGTATAATTAATAAATTCTTGTGGAAATCCTAAGGAAAGAGTATAATCTTCAAAAGATTTTTCTATTTTAGTTTGTAATGGATCGCTTATTTTAGTATTTGTAAAATTATAATGATTTTTTTTAAACCATTTACGAAGTTTATCAAACATATAACCTCTACATATAAGTATTTCTTCATCTTTTGATACATTTAACAAATTTAGTAGTTCAATGGTTATATTAATGACATAATCTAAATATTTTTTTTGTTTGAAATTTTCATAATTATATAATTCTAAAGGTATAATTTTATAGTGGTATTCTTTGGTGTTTGAACGCATAGCTCCAATAATTGTGCCACCTATTAAACTGCCACTACCAGCATCGTCAATTTGTATCATAATATCACCTCAAGTTTATTTGCGTTTATTATTTACAAATAATAATTATTATATTAAGGAGAGATGAAAATGAATATATTAATAACTAATGATGATGGAATAAATGCTATTGGAATACGAATTTTAGCAAAAGAGTTATCTAATATAGGAAAAGTTACCATAGTAGCTCCCGATAGAGAAAGAAGTGCATCAGGACATTCTATTACTCTTCATTCGCCTTTAAGAATAGTGAAAACAGATATAGATGATAGAGTGGAAGCGTATATGGTTTCTGGAACACCTAATGATTGTATAAAAATTGCTTTAGAATCAATTTTAGATAAAAAACCCGATTTAATTGTATCAGGAATCAATAATGGAGCTAATTTAGGTACAGATATTTTATATTCTGGAACTGTTTCTGCTGCAATAGAAGGAGGTATGCATAATATAAGATCAATTGCAATATCAGCTTCGTATGATGAAAATAAAATCAACTATGAAGGAGCTAAGTATTATTCTTGCAAATTAATAAATTTTATTATGAATTTAAAAGATGGATTAATATTTAATGTTAATATTCCATCAATAAATAAGGAGGATATAAAAGGCATTTTAATGACTGAATTAGGAATAAGAAAATATAAAAATAAATATTTAAAAAGAGAAGATCCTATGGGTAAAAATTATTATTGGTTAGATGGTGAATTAATGGACATTAAAAATAAAATAAATAGTGATATAAAAGCTATTGAAAATAAATATATTTCAATAACTCCCTTATATTTTGATTTAACAGATTATAAAAGTTTAGAAAAACTAAAAAAAGAAAATATATAATTATAAATTCTTTAATATTGCATAATATGAAATATAACTTGCAAATCGCCAAAATTTTTTAATAAAATGAAATATAAATTGCAGACTTTTAATTACTTTGGTATTATTTAGTTAGAAAAATTTAAAGGGGGCTTTATGGTGGCCACAAAAATAGGCAAAAAATTAAATGTTGACAATGAGTGGTGCAAAGGTTGTGGAATTTGTGTTGAATTTTGTCCAAAAGATGTTTTGGAGATGAAAAATGGAATCGTAAATATAAGAGATATAGAGTTATGTATTCAATGTGGGCAATGTGAATTAAGGTGTCCTGATTATGCAATATACTTAGAAGGAGATGATAGGAATGAATAATAAGGCAAAGCTTATGCAAGGAAATGAAGCTTGTGTAGAAGGAGCTTTAGCTGCTGGTATGCAATTTTATGCAGGATATCCTATAACTCCATCTACAGAAATTGCAGAAATTTCAGCATTAAAATTACCTAAGATTGGTGGTAAATTTATTCAGATGGAAGATGAAATATCAAGCATGGCAGCTATAATAGGAGCATCATTAGCTGGCAAGAAATCTATGACTGCTACTAGTGGTCCAGGTTTTTCTTTAAAACAAGAAAACATTGGATATGCGGCAATAACGGAAGTTCCTTGTGTTATAGTTAATGTGCAGAGGGGAGGTCCTAGTACTGGATTACCAACATCTCCATCACAAGGTGATGTTATGCAAGCAAGATGGGGCACGCATGGAGATCATCCAGTTATCGCTTTAACACCAGCATCAGTAAAAGAAACTTTTGATTTAACGGTAAAAGCTTTTAATTATGCTGAAAAATACAGAACACCTGTTATGTTAATTTTAGATGAAGTTATTGGACATTTAAGAGAAAAAGTTGAAACACCAAATAAAGATGAAGCAGAAATTATAGATAGAGTCAAACCTACTTGTGACCCTAAAGATTATAATCCTTATGAAGTAGAAGATGGAGATATTGTTCCTAGAATGGCTTCTTTTGGGGACGGATATAGATATCATGTTACAGGATTAGTTCATGACAAAACTGGCTTTCCAAGTAATGATTCTACTATTGCTGAAAATTTAGTAAATAGATTAATGAATAAAATAGGGGATAATATAGATGATATATCTAATTTTGAAGAATATGTGTTAGATGATGCAGATATAGCTATAATTGCATATGGAAGTACTGCTAGGTCTGCAAAAAGTGCTATTCAGTCAGCTAGAGAACAAGGGATTAAAGTTGGGTTATTTAGACCTGTGACTATATGGCCTTTTTTAGATAAACAAATAAGACACTTAACAAATAAAATAAAAAAGGTTATAGTGGTAGAAATGAATTTAGGACAATATGTTTTAGAAGTTGAACGTGTAGCTAATAAAGATTGTGAAGTATTTAGATATGGTAGAGTTAATGGACGATTGATTACTCCAGATGAAATATTGGAGAAGATTAAGGGGGATGTATTATGCCTAGCAAATTGTTAGATAAATATTTTAGAATGGATAAATTACCCCATATATGGTGTCCTGGTTGTGGTCATGGTATTATAATGAAAGCTATAGTAGATGCTATAGATAAAATGGGATTAGAGAAAGATAAGGTATGTATAGTATCAGGAATAGGTTGTTCCTCTAGAGCTCCAGGATATATGGATTTCAATACACTTCATACTACTCATGGTAGAGCACTAGCTTTTGCAACAGGTATTAAAATGGCTAATCCTGAATTGCACGTAATAGTAGTAACTGGGGATGGAGATAGTGCTGCAATAGGTGGAAATCATCTTATTCATGCTTCTAGAAGAAATATTGATATTACGACTATAATATTTAATAATAATATTTATGGAATGACAGGAGGACAATATTCTCCAACTACTCCTACAGGTGAAAAAGGAACTACTGCACCTTATGGAAATATTGATAAAGATTTTGATTTATGTAAGTTGTCAAAGGCTGCTGGTGCTACGTATGTAGGTAGGGCTACTGCATATCATGCTAAAATGATTAAAGATTTAACAATAAAAGGGATACAAAATAAAGGATTTTCAATAATAGAATCATTAAGTGTATGTCCAACCTATTATGGAAGAAAGAATAAAAAAGGTGATTCTCCTGATATGATGAAAACCTTAAAAAATAATACGGTAAATATTAAGGCAGTAGATAAACTTGATAAGAATAAATTAGAAAATAAAATAATTATAGGTGAATTATATAGTAGTAAGGAAGATGAATACACAGAGAGTTACCAAAAAATTATTGATAGTATGCAAGAGGGGAGATAATATGAAGTCACAAACAGAACTTAGATTAAGTGGATCAGGTGGCCAAGGTTTGATTCTAGCAGGAATAATATTAGCCGAAGCAGCTATATTAGATGGGAAAAATTCAATACAAACTCAATCTTATGGACCAGAGGCTAGAGGGGGAGCTAGTAAAGCAGAAGTTATAATAAGTGATTCTGAAATAAATTATCCTAAAGTTAAAGATTGTGATGTGTTGTTATGTTTAACTCAAAAATCTTGTGATGAATATTTGGATTCTTTAAAAAAAGATGGTATTCTTATTATAGATAAGAATATAAATAAACCTAATAGAGATGATATAAATATATATCACGTGCCGATTGTTGAAAGAGCTAAAAATGATATTGGAATTTCTATGGTGGCTAATATTGTAGCATTAGGGGCTATTAGTAAAATAACAAAAATAGTCTCTGAGGATATGTTAAAAGAAGCTATATTAAAAAGGGTTCCTCCTGGAACTGAAGAAATTAATGAAAAAGCATATAATTATGGTTTAAATATTTTGTAATAAGGACGATTTTATGAATGAAAATAAAAAGGATTTAATTAAATTAATTCAATTAAATTTTACCCAATTAAGTAAAGGTCAGCGATTAATTGCAGAATATATATTGGCAAGTTATGATAAAGCTGCTTTTATGACAGCATCAAAATTAGGAGAAATGGTTGGCGTTAGTGAATCAACCGTAGTAAGATTTGCCAACGCTTTAGGTTTCGATGGTTATCCTAGTTTACAGAAATCACTTCAAGAGCTTATAAAAAATAAACTTACTACTGTTCAAAGATTAGGTATGGCAGATTTTTCTGATAAAGAAAATTTTATTAAAAAGGTAATGCAGGCAGATATAAATAATATGAGGAATACTTTAGAAAATTTAGATAATGATATCTTTTATAAAGTAATAGACGAAATTATTAATGCTAAAAGGGTTTATGTTCTTGGACTAAGAAGTTCCACTGCTTTAGCAGGATATTTGGGATTCTATCTTAGTTTAATTTTAGACAATGTAAAAGTTGTAAGTTTTGGAATGAGTGATATTTTCGAACAATTACTTAGAGTTTCAGAAGATGATGTAGTTATTGGTATAAGTTATCCTAGATATTCTAAAAAAACTCTTGATGCATTGCAATATGTGAAGAAACAAAGATGTACTATTGTAGGTATATCTGATGGCAAATTATCTCCTATAGCTAAAGTTTCAGATTATATTTTAGATGCTAAAAGTAATATGGTGTCTTTTGTAGATTCTTTAGTTGCTCCAATGAGTATCATTAATGCTTTAATAATTGCAGTAGGAATGAAAAATAAGAAAGAAGTAAGTTCATATTTTTCTAAATTGGAAGGTATTTGGAAAGAATATAATATATATGGAGATAAAAATAAAAATGATTTAATAGATTATAGATTATAAAAAAAGTAGCATATGCTACTTTTTTTATAATCTTATTTTAATATATAATAAAAATCATGAATAGTATTAAATAAATTTAGAATATCTTTTGGAGGGTTTAATGAATAAATTATATTTAATACGTCATGGAGAAACGATTTGGAATAAAATAGGAATAATTCAAGGTCAAGCAGATATATCATTAACAAAAAAAGGTGAGAAACAAGCATTCTTAGTTTCTAATAAACTAAAAGATGCTAATATAAGACATATATATTCTAGTGATTTAAATAGAGCTTATGATACTGCTAAAATAATTGCTAAAAACTTAGATATTAGTGTAAGTAAGAAAGAGGAATTACGAGAAATAAATTTTGGCGCTTGGCAAGGTTTTACTATTAAATATATAAAAAAAGCATATAACAAAGAATATGAAATTTGGAGAAATGAACCTTATCTTCTTACAATTCCTAAGGGGGAAAGTTTAATAAAGGTACAAGAAAGAGTAATGAGATTTATTAATAGATTAGATGAGAGTCATAAGTACAATAATATACTTATAGTTTCACACAGTGTCGTAATAAAAGTAATAATCTTAGGATTATTAGACTTAGATTTAGTTACTTATAGAAAATTTTCTATAAGTAACTGTGGATTAACTATAATTGAATTTATAGAAAAGAGAAAAGTTATAAAATGTTTAAATGAAAGAATTTTATAGGAGCTGGTCCATCAGGGATAATAGCATCAGTTGCTTCTAATAGAAAAAATAACAATATTTGAATATAAAAGAATTAGTTGTTGATGAGGGTTAAGCTTGAGGTAGTTTTTAAATTGATATATAATAAATAGACAGGAGTGATATATGTGAGTGTCATAAGTATACGAGGTGCAATAACTGTAGAAGAAAATACAAGTAATTTAATAATACAAAATACTAAATTTTTATTAAATGAAATAATTAATAAAAATAATATAAAAAAAGAAAATATTATATCAATATTATTTACTGCTACAAATGATTTAGATGAAGAATATCCAGCAAAGGCTGCAAGAGATATAGGTTTAGTTAATTGTAGTTTATTGTGTTTGCAAGAAATGAATGTAAAAAATAGTTTGAGAAAATGCATAAGAGTTTTGATGATGATAAATTCTCATTGTAAGCAAAGCGAAATTAATCACATTTATCTTAAAAAGGCAGTAGATTTAAGAAAAGATTTAATAGATTAAAAATCATGGAAGGAATGAAGTATAATGAGTAATCTAGTTATAGCTATAGATGGTCCTGCAGGTGCTGGTAAGAGTACAGTTGCAAAATTAATTGCACAAAATTTAAATATAGTTTATATAGATACAGGATCAATGTATAGAGCCTTAACTTATAAACTGTTAAAAGAAAATATAGATTTAAATAATACATCTAAAATAATTGATGTACTTAATAGTACTAAAATTGATTTTAGAGATAATCACATATTTTTAGATGATGAAATAGTTGATGATAAAATAAGAACAAATAAAATTAATAATAATGTTTCTTTAGTTGCAAAAATTAAAGAAGTAAGAGAAAAATTAGTGAAGATTCAAAGAAATATTTCAAAAAATAATGATATAATAATGGATGGTAGAGATATTGGAAGTTATGTTTTACCTAATGCTAAATTTAAATTTTATATAACCGCTAATCCAGAAGAGAGAGGTAAGAGAAGGTATAAAGAATTAATAAAAGAATATCCTAATATAAAATTATCTGAGATTATTGAAGAAATCAAGGAAAGAGATAAAATAGATAAAACTAGAAATATAGCACCATTGATAAAAACAGAGGATTCAATTGAAATAGATACTACTAATAAAAGTATTGAAGAAGTAGTTAAAATTATATTAAATTATATTGAAAAAAATAATTATTAAAATTTTATATAAGGGGAATTATTATGAGTTTTTACAATTTTATTAGGAATTTAGCTAGTGTAGTTTTTAATTTTTTTTATAAAATAAAAATTCATGGTGATAAAAATATATTAAAAGATTCTAAAGTATTAATATGTTCAAATCATACTCATGATTTTGATCCAATTATATTAGGAATTGTTTTTAATACTAGACAAATTCATTTTATGGCTAAAAAAGAATTATTTAAATATAAATTAGCTGCTTTATTTATGAGAAAATTAGGTGCATTTCCAATTGATAGAAATGGAGCTGATTTGAGTGCTATTAAAAAAGCATTAAAATTATTAAAATCTAATAAGGCTTTAGGAATATTCCCTGAAGGTACAAGAGTTAAAAGGGGAATGAAAGGAAAAGCTAAATCTGGAATTGCTATGATAGCTATTAAATCAAAAGCTCCCGTACTTCCTGTATATATAGATACAAATTATAAGATTTTTAGTAAAGTAGATGTATATATTGGACAACCTATAGATTTAAGTAAAGAAAAAAAAGGTAAATTGAATATGGAAGATTATAAATCTTTAAGTGATAATATTATAAATGAAATATATGATTTAAAATAGTATAAATTGGGAGGATTAAAATGAGAGTAATTTTAGCTGATAATTCTGGTTTTTGTTTTGGAGTAGAAAGAGCTATAAATAAATCATTAATAACTATAAAATCAAAAGAAGATGTTTATTCATTAGGGCCTTTAATACACAATAAGCAAGTAATAGAATCTTTAAGTAAACAAGGACTTACTACTATAGAAAATATAGATGAGTTAAATTCAGGTATACTTATTATACGTTCTCATGGTGTTCCTATAAATATTTATAATGATTTAAAGTCTAAATCTATAGATTATGTAGATCTTACTTGTCCTTTTGTAAGAAATATTCAAAAGATAGCTAAAGAACATTATGATAAAGGATATAAAATAATCATTATAGGCAACCCCAAACATCCAGAAGTTATTGGTATAAATGGATGGTGTAATTATGAAGCTGATATAATTAACTCTAAAGATGATATTGAAGATACAAAAAAATATGATAAAATATGTATTGTGGTACAAACTACTATGAATGAAAGAAAATTTGAAGTATTATCAAAATTGATAAGTAAAAACGCAAATGAAGTTTTAAAATTTAATACTATTTGTAACGCTACTAAATCAAGACAAAAGTCTTGTAAAGAAGTTGCAAGTAAGGTTGATGCAATGATTGTTATAGGAGGGTATCATAGTTCTAATACTCAAAAACTTGTATCTATAAGTAAAGATATATGCAAAAATACTTATCATATAGAAACCATTGATGATATAAATTTAAAAGAATTAAAAAAGTATAGTTTAATAGGCATTACAGCAGGTGCATCAACACCTGACTGGATAATTAAGGAGGTTGTCAATCACGTGAGTAATATTGATAATGAAATGAATAAGATGATGGAAGAAATTGAAAAAACTTTAGTGGATGTTAAAAAAGGTGATATTATAGAGGGAATTGTTATATCAACTAATAAAGATGAAGTAATGGTAAATATAGGGTACAAATCTGATGGTATAATTAAAAAATCTGAATTATCTAATGATCCTAATATAAATCCAGAGGATTTTATGAATGAAAATGATAATATAGAAGTTTATGTATTAAAATTAGATGATGGTGAAGGCAATGTATTATTATCAAAGAAAAAAGTTGATAATATAAAAGGATGGGAAAAATTAGAAAGTATTTATAATGAAAATTCTTTAATTAAAGGAAAAGTTGTTGAAATAGTTAGAGGTGGTATTATTGTTTTAGTTAACAATATAAGAGGTTTCGTACCCGCATCTCATATATCAATAAATTATGTGGAAAATTTAAATAAATATTTAGGAAAAGAATTTTTATTAAAGATTATTGAGTTTAATAGGGATAAAAAGAAATTAGTATTATCCAGAAAAGAAGTAGAATTATTAGAAATTGATAAAGAGAAAGAAATTTTGTGGAACAATTTAGAAAAAGGTATGAAAATTGAAGGTGAAGTAAAGAGACTTACAGATTTTGGAGCATTTGTAGATATAGGTGGAGTAGATGGATTAGTTCATATATCTGAATTATCTTGGGGAAGAGTAAATAATCCTTCAGAAATTTTAAATGTAGGAGATAAAGTAGATGTTATTGTTCTTGATTTTGATAAAGAAAAAGAAAGAATATCATTAGGTTATAAACAAACTAAAGAACATCCTTGGGACAATGTTGAAAATCAGTATAGTGTAGGAGATATAGTTGAGGGAAATGTTGTTAAATTAGTAGATTTCGGTGCATTTATTGAATTAAAGCCAGGATTAGATGGATTAGTTCACATATCTGAAATTTCTCATAAACATATTGCTAAGCCTTCAGAAGAATTATCTAAGGGTGATAAAGTAAAAGTTAAAGTTTTAGATATTGATTCAGAAAATAAAAGATTAAGTTTGAGTATAAAAGAAGCTGAAGAAAAAGAAAACTTAAAATATAAAGATGATGAAGATGTTGAATTAACCGTTGGAGATATGATTAAAAAAGATGAGAAAAATTAGTAAAATGAGGAAGGTTAACCTTCCTTATTTTTTCATATAGTGAATTTATATTCAATTTAAGGAGAATTAATATGGACAAATATGAAGAATTCAAAAAAAATGTTTTAAAATTAATTGATATTAACTTAAGTAATTATAAAGAAAAACAGATGAAAAGAAGAATAAAATCATTAGTTTCTAAAAATAATTTTAATGATTTTGATGATTATTTTGATGCAATTAAAAAAAAGGATGATTTATTAAATGAATTTATAAATTATTTAACTATTAATGTATCAGAATTTTATAGAAATGAAAAGCAGTGGGATATATTGGGAAATAAAATCATTCCAAACCTATTAAGTAGAAAGAAAAAGTTAAAAGTATGGAGCAGTGCATGTTCTACTGGAGAAGAACCTTACTCTATAGTAATGTTATTATCTAAATTTATTGATTTAGATAATATCTCTATTTTAGCTACAGATATAGATAATGAAGCAATAAATAAAGCTAAAATTGGATTATATTCAGAAAAAAGTTTAAAAGAATTGCCTATTGAATTTAGGGATAAATACTTTGATAAAATAGAAAATACTTACAAAATTAAAGATATCATTAAAAATAAAGTTACTTTTAAAAAAATGAATTTATTATCAGATCCTTATCCTAAAGATTGTGATTTAATATTATGCAGGAATGTAATGATTTATTTTACTGAAGAAATAAAAAGTATAATGTATGAAAAATTTTATAATGCACTAACTGATATAGGAGTACTATTTGTAGGAAGTACAGAGCAGATTATATTCCCTCATAAATATAATCTACAATCATTAGAAACCTTTTTTTATAAAAAGAAAACTAATAAGTAATAATTGTTTGAAAATAGATAATTATTGAAAAAATATGATATAATTAAATATATGATGATTATGAAAGGAGGATTCTTATGAATATAAAAGACTTTTTAAAAGAATTATCTAATTCAACTAGTGTATCGGGATACGAAAGTAATATTACAAATAATATTGTTAATGTATTTAGTAAATATAGTGATAAAATTGATTATGATCAATTAGGTAGTATTATTGCTATAAAAAAAGGTGTAAATAATTTTTCAAATCTCAAAATAATGTTGGCAGCACATGTAGATGAGATAGGATTAATGGTAAAAGATTTTGATGATTCAGGAACAATTAGATTTACATCTATAGGAGGAATAGATCCTAGAACCTTAGTTGCTCAGGAAGTAATTGTTCATGGAAAGAAGGAGCTTTTTGGTGTTATAGGTACAACGCCACCTCATTTACAAGATAAAGATAAGAGTGATGATGCTTTTAAAATGAATGATTTGTATATTGATGTAGGATATGATAAAGATGAAGTAAAGAAAATAATATCTATTGGAGATATTATAACAATTAAAAGAAATTTTACAGAATTACAGGGAGGTTCTGTTACAGGGAAAGCTTTAGATGATAAAGCAGGTATTGTTACAATGCTCCAATGTGCTAAAGAACTGATGAAATTAAATCATGAAGCAGATATTTATTTTGTATCTACAATACAAGAAGAAGTTGGAACAAGGGGTGCTATTACTAGTACATATAAAATTAATCCTGATATTGGAATTGCTATTGATGTAGGTTTTGGTCGAACTCCAGAATTAGATAAATCTCAGTCCCTAGAGATAAAAGGTGGTCCTGGAATTACTATAGGGGGAAATATACATCCAAATTTGAGACAAAAATTAGTAGATACAGCTGAAGAATATAATATACCATATCAATTTGAAGTTGAATCAGGTCCTACAGGAACTGATGCTAGGTCAATTCAAATATCAAGAGCAGGTATACCTTCTTTATTGATTTCTTTGCCATTAAGATATATGCATACTTCTGTTGAAACTATTCATATGGAAGATATAAAAAAATCTGGAAATCTTATTGCAAGATTTATTTCTGAAATTACTAGTGATAATTTGGAGGGATATCTATGCTATTGAAAAGATTAACTGAAGCTAGTGGTGTGTCTGGGAATGAAAAAGAAGTAAGAGATATTATTATAGATGAAATAAAAGATTATGTAGATGATTATGAAATAGATAAAATAGGGAATATTATTGTTCATAAAAAGGGTATGAAAAATGGTCCTAAACTACTATTAGCAGCACATATGGATGAAGTTGGTTTAATGGTATCTGATATTAAGGATAGTGGTTTAATTAAATTTATTACAGTTGGCGGAATAGATAAAAGAGTATTAGTATCTAAAAGAGTGAATATAGGAAAAAATAAAATTCCTGGAGTTATTGGAGCAAAACCAATACATCTTCAAAAGCCTGATGAAAGAAAAAAAGCATTGGATTTAAAACAATTATATATAGATATAGGTACTTATTCTAAAGAAGAAACTGAAAAGCTTATTAAAATAGGGGACTATATAACATTTGATAGTGATTATGTTGAATTTGGAGATAATTTGATTAAGGCAAAAGCCTTAGACGATAGAGTAGGTTGCTCTATATTAATTAAATTATTGCAATCTGATATTGAGTATGATTTATATGCTAGTTTTACTGTAATGGAAGAGGTTGGACTTAGAGGAGCTGGTCCTGCTGCTTTTAAAGTGAACCCTGATATTTCAATTATCTTGGAAGGAACAACTTGCGCAGATTTATCAGATATAGATGAACATTTGAAAGCAACAAAATTAGGAGATGGTCCAGCGATTTCTCTTATCGATAAAACTACATATTTTGATAAAGAATTAAGAAAATTATTAGTTAATGTAGCAAAAGAAAATAATATTAATTTTCAATACAGGAAAACAAGTGTAGGTGGAAATGATTCTGGTTCTATTCATTTATTAAAGGAAGGTTCAAAAACAATTGCCATATCTGTTCCTTGTAGAAATATTCATTCTCCTATAAATGTTATGAACAAATTGGATTATGAAGATACTAGTAAGTTATTAGAGCTATATCTTAGAAAAATATTTGAAGGAGGTATTAAATAATGGAATTTAATAATGATTTATTAAAAAGTTTAGTTAGAACTTTTTCACCTTCAGGGAATGAAGAAAGAATTAGAAATTTAATTGTTAATGAAATTAAAGATTATGTTGATGAAATGGAAATAGATACTTTAGGTAATTTAATTGCAAGAAAGAAAGGGCTTGGAAAAAGGATAATGATTGCAGGTCATATGGACCAAATTGGGTTAATGATAACTGATATTGATAAAGACGGTTTTTTAAGATTTACTAATGTTGGAGGTATATCTCCATTGTTAAGTATTCAGCAAAGAGTAATATTTGATAATGGTATTGTTGGAATTATATCTAATGAAAAAATTGATGATAAGAATAAATTAAAGCTAGAACATCTTTATATTGATATTGGAGCAAAAGATAAAAAAGAAGCTGAGGATAAAATTAATATTGGCGATGTTTGTGTATATTTAAATGAATACTATGTAGATGAAAGTAGAATTACTTCAGGATGTTTAGATGACAGAATAGGATGTTATGTTATGATAGAAACATTAAAGAGCTTAAAGGATACAAATAATGATTTGTATTTTGTTTTTACTGTTCAAGAGGAATTAGGAATAAGAGGAGCTAAAACATCAGCGTATAAGATTAATCCTGATGTAGGTATAGCAATAGATGTTACAAAAACTGGAGATACGCCTAAAGCTGAAAGATTTGCAGTTGGATTAGGAAAAGGTACTGCAATTAAAGTTATGGATAAATCTGTAATTGTACATCCCAAAGTTAAGGATATTATGGTGGATACTGCTCAAAAGAATAATATAAAATATCAAATGGAAGTGTTAGAGCATGGAGGTACTGATTCAGGAGCTATACATTTAACTAGGGAAGGGGTTCCTTCTGGAGTTATATCAATACCAACTAGATATATTCATTCATCTAATGAAACAATATATAAAGAAGATGTAGAAAACTCAATAGTACTTCTTAAAGAGGTATTAAAAAATAAATTTGATTTTTAAAGAAACGATTGTATAATCGTTTCTTTTTTTGTAGAAATAAGTAGAAATTTTTGTGAAGGAATTTTAAAATAAAAAGAGAAAACATATATAAAGGAGGTAAAATATGAGTAAAAAAAAATTAAGCATATCAGAAGTTTCTAATTTATTAGGATATGAAAATCATGTATTAAGATATTATGAAAAAGAGTTTGAATTGAATATTCCTAGAAATGAAGTAAATCACAGATATTATACTGATGTAGAAATAAAATTATTAAAGCAAATTAAAAAATTACAAGAACAGGGATATTCAAATAAGCAAATTAAACTTATATTAAAATCACCAGATTTGATTAAAGATAGTAAAAATGAAACCTGTGCTACAGTTATGATTAATGAAACCAATAATTCTTCTAGTTTAAATAGTGAGTCAAATGATATAATAAATAATATAGAAAAAGAAACAATTATATTAGGAGAACTAAAAGAGGAAATTATTAATTTAATAAAAAAACAATTTGATAAAGATAAAGATATAATAATGAGTGAAAATGCAAAATTAAAATTAAAATTAAAAGAAAAAAGTTATGAAATAGTTAGATTGAAAGAAATAATAAATGATTTAGAAAATAAGAAAATTTTGTTTTTCAAAAGAAAAAAGAAATAGATATTGTTAAATAATAATGGAGGATTAAATGGATAAATTACACGATATAACTTTAGATAAAAAAATTAGAAAACCACTTTATGTTCAATTATATAATAAGATAAAAGAAAAGATAAAAAATAATAGTTTACAGAATAATACTAAACTGCCTTCTATAAGAGAATTATCAGATTTATTAAATGTTAATAGTTCTACTATAGTAAATGCATATAAATTATTAGAAGAAGAAGATTATATATATAAAAAAATTGGAAGTGGTACCTATGTAAAAAAAATTAATTCTTTTAATAGAGAAGATGATAATAAATTATCTTTAAATATAGCTTATGATTTTACAAACATAACAAGTAATTCCAATTTATTCCCAATAAAGGATTTTAAAAAATTAATGAATAGAGTCATTGATAGAGATGGAGGAGTAGCTTTTGATTATCAAGATAGTATAGGATATTTACCATTAAGAAAAGCCATAATGAATTATTTAGAAGAATTTAATATTCGTACGACATTAGAATCCATTCAAATAATTTCAGGAGCTCAACAAGGTATAGATATTATTAGTAAGACCCTTATAGATTATGGTGATACCGTAATAACTGAGAGTCCAACTTATTCAGGCTCATTATATTCATTTAAGTCAAGAACAGCTAAGATATTAGAAATACCGGTAGATAGAAGTGGAATAGATATAATTAAATTAGAACAGAAAATTAAAACTTTTAAACCTAAATTAATATATGTTATGCCTAATTATCAAAATCCAACTGGATTTTCATATTCACAAGATGTAAAGAAATCTATACTTAAATTAGCTGATATATATGATACGTATATAATAGAAGATGATTATATTAGTGATATAGTTTTTAACAATAAAAGATTAGCATCATTAAAAAGTATGGATAAAAATAATAGAGTAATATATTTGAAAAGTTTTTCTAAAACCTTTATGCCTGGAATAAGACTAGGTTTTGCTATATTACCTATAAGTTTACAACAAAAATTTCTTTTAGGTAAGCAATTTTCTGATATACATACTTCTGGATTCATTCAAAGAGTGTTTGAATTATTTTTAAGTGAGGGAATATGGAAAAAGCATATAGATAATATCAGTGAAATTTATAATAATAAATATCAATTAGCGAAAAAATATATTTTAAAATATAAACCTATAGACTTAAGATATTATATACCTTCTGGTGGATTGAATTTTTGGTTTTCTCTTCCAGATGGTTATTCATCACGAAAGTTAGAAGATTATCTAAAGGAACACAAGATTCTAATATCTTCTGGATCTAGATTCTATAATGATAATCAAGATACGGAATATTTCCGCATCAATATAGCATCAATAGATATTGTTAATTTGGAGAAAGGAATAATTAAATTATTTGAATTAATTAAGAAATTTATTAGAAATGATAAAAATAAAATATTGAAGTACTCACTAAAAGATTTAGGATTATAAAATTTTATTAGGAGCAATATAAATTAATATATCATTAGATTGTAATTTTATATTTGTTTTAGGATTTAAATATGTTTCTCCATTTCTAAAATAGCCAATTAATGTAATACCCTTTTTTAGTAATTTAAAAGAAACGTCTATATATTTATTATTAATATATTCTTCAGATATTGAAGCCTCGTATAATTCACAGCCATAAGAATTAGTTATTAGTTCTTTCATGGCTTTATTTATGCCTTTATAAAGTATGCTTCTTACTAATATTTTACTTTCTATTTCATTGCTTATTAAAATATCATTTACATTAGCTCTTAAAAAAAGTTTTTTATTACTATGATTCGCTACTTCTGAAATTAAATAGATATTTTTATTTAATTTATTTATAGCTAAACATATAAGTACAGATTTAGCATCCATCATATCTTTATTTTTCAAATTTCTATCAGCCAATACAATTATTCGTTTGGCATACTTTATATTTGCCCTTAATAATACTTCGTCATACCATGGATTTCCTTTAATATAAGAGATGTTTTTATTATTATATGGGTTATAATCAATATTATCAATAATAACTACTTTTAAATTTTTATCTTCATTAATTAATTCTTCTATTATAATTTTTGTTTTATGATTCCAACCTATAATGATAATATGATTTTTAAAAATTACATCCATTAGTCCCATTCCTTTTCTTATATTTTCTTCTAAAAATATTGATGCAAATGAACCAGTTATAAAACCAAATACTCCTATACCAATTAACATTAAAAATATAGATATTATTCTACCAATTATAGTTACTGGATATATATCTCCATAACCTACGGATGTACTGGTAACAAATCCCCACCAAATTGCATCTTGAATAGTATTAATTCTAGGATTTATATTAATTTCAAAAAAGTAAAATATCAGAGATGAAATTAATATAAATACAATTATAATGCCTAATGATCTATATAATTTAACATTTTTCATCAATTTATGTATTTTTTTTATTAATAACATAGTTATACCTTAACATCCTTTCTTAAATGGATTAATAGTATATATTTAGATTAATATTTAATTTCATCTATTTATAGTATTTTCCTAGCACTATAATTTTATAAACATTACAAAAAATATTATATAAGGAGGATGTGATATGGAGGAAAAAACAGATTATAAATCTCAATTGCATTATATATTAAATAAAAAAGAAAAAGATATTTTCAGAAAAAATATTTATGAATTTAATGAAATTGTATCTATTATAGATTACATTAATCCTATTTATATAGAAAAAGAATTATATTTTAATACATTGTTTAAAAAGAGAGATGTAAATAAAATATTTAGTTTAGTTTGTACAGAATATTTAAAAAATATAAATCATAATAATAACAAGGAAGAAATTAATTTAACAATTAATTTTATTAAAAAATTTTATGATATTTTTAAGCCAATAGAAGTAAATAGTGGGTATTTAATTATATATCCAAAAACATGTATGGAAAGATATATTTCTAGAATAATGAAAGAGAAAAATTTTAATAATGTTTATATTCCTGAGAAAACTTTAGAAGAGTTAATTAGTATGATAATTGCATTTAGTAAGTTTGAATTACAAAATATTAATATAAAGGATTTTGGATATATGAATTTTCCTACATTAATTTTAGCTAATATAAAACTTTATGAAAAAGGAATATTATCCATAGAAAAAAATCAAAGTGGAAAAATCTTATTTTATTTAAAACCTATGAATAATACTAATAAAACTATTAAAATTATAAATGATGAAAGGTTAATGATGAATAGGATATTAAATACTTTGAATAAGAAAATTAATAGCAACTATACTATAAATGACTTTTTACAATAAAAGAAATATAATATTTCTTTTATTATTATGCAATTTTGTTATTCGTATTATTCATATATGTATGTATTTTATTTAAATATACTTATATATGAATATTTTTAAAAATAAAATTGCAAAATTCTGAAATTATCCTTGACAAAATTTGAAAATAAGTGGTATAATTTAGTTAAGGAGGAATGCATATGAAAGACAATATTATGAATACTTCAGACCGGGAACAAGTTAGTAGACTAAAAAAATGTAAAGCAATAACCTGCATACACAATCTTGATGGATACTGTAACGTAGATAAGTGCGAAATATATGAAAGGGTATTAAAACAAGAATATTAGACATAAAAAAAGAGGAAGAATTTCTTCCTCTAATTTAACACCTTTAGGTGTTATTTTTTATAAGTTTCTAAAGCATGTTTTAAAATATCCATAGCTTTTTTAAGAGACTTTTGATTTAATACATAAGATATTCTTACTTCATCTTTTCCTAAACCTTTTGTAGCATAAAATCCTTCAGCAGGAGCTAGCATAACAGTTTCGCTATTTACATCAAAATCTTCTAGTAACCATTTAACAAAATCTTCTGCATCTTTTACAGGAAGTTTAGCTATAATATAAAATGCTCCATGAGGTTGTTTAGCAATAACGCCACACATATCCTGCAATGCATTATATACAATATCTCTTCTGTTTTTATATTCTTTTACAACTTCATCAAAGTAATTCTTAGAAACATTAGATAGAGCAGCTGCACCTATTTGTTCAATTGTAGGCACACAAAGTCTACTTTGGCAAAGCTTTAATACTTCTTTAATCAATGCTTTATTTTTACTAGCTATTAAACCTATTCTTGCACCACAAGCACTATATCTTTTGGATATACTATCTGTTAATATAACTCTATCTTCTATATCTTTAAATTCACCAAAACTCATATATTCAAATCCATCATAAATAAATTCTCTATATACTTCATCAGAAATGATGAATAAATCGTTTTCCTTAGCTATATCTCTAAGAATATTCATTTCTTCTTTTGTATATACTGCTCCAGTTGGATTTCCAGGATTTGATAATACTATGGCTTTTGTTTTATTCGTAACTAATTTTTGTATTATTTTTTTATTTGGTAGTTTAAAGCCTTCTTCCGCTTTAGTAGTAATAGGTACAACTTTAACACCAGCAGAAGATCCGAAACCATTGTAATTTGTATAAAATGGTTCTGGAATTAAAACTTCATCTCCATTATCTGTTACAGCTAATAATGAAAATAATATTGCTTCACTACCACCATTAGTAACAAGTATTTCATCTTTTTCGAAGTGAATATCATAAGTTTCAAAATATTTAATAAAACTATTTATTAATTCAGGTAAACCTTGCGATGAAGCATAAGAAAGTACTTCTTCGTCATATTCTTTTATAGCATCCATAAATTCAACCGGTGTTTTAATATCTGGTTGACCAATATTAAGATGATATACTTTTTTACCATTTTTCTTTGCTTGTTCTGCTAATGGAACAAGTTTTCTAATTGGTGATTCTTGCATTGAATTAATACGATTAGAAAATTTCATTAATATCCCTCCTAAATTAGATACAAAGATTATACATCTTTATGATAACATAATACATAATTAAAATATATATTTATTATTATAAATTATCAGAAGTTTAGCACTTAAAGATTTTTCTGGGCGATAGCCCGTTGATTTATAAAGAATATTAA